>JAIRPH010000169.1 GCA_031257135.1 Spirochaetaceae bacterium | reverse complement strand
ATAAAGACATCGCGCAGACGCCCTTTTCCATCGCGCCGAAATTGGAGTAGCCTCCAACCATAGAAGAGCCGATGCAGACTGCGCCCGGAAACGCCTGTTTCAGCGCGTCTTGGGGTTTATAGCGTTCAAATTCCGTTGAGAAAAAATAGACCACCGCTTTTACGTTCGGCTGATTTATTTCCTTAATGATGCCTTCTATATCATACTGCGTGCGGGAGGCGGTTTTTATTGCCATGGAGTTTCTCCTTTTTAAAAAGGCTGAATTCGGCTACGAGGTACTTGACAAAGCGAAGCGAAGCCGATAAAATTTTTTGAGATTGCCCTAAGTTGATGTAAAAACGTTTTTGATCTATTCATATCCGCTAGGGAAAGGGTAATCAAATAGCAACGGTAAGTCAATACCGCCGAAGGCTGTTTTTTTTAAAAAAAATAGCGTTCTTCTGAATGGATGCTTTGCATTGCTGATCCCGTCTTTTTTTAGTATGTTTAGTATATGAAAAAAAAATCGCGGCTCTTTACGGATATACTGATAATGCTCGGCTTGCTGGGATGCAGATTGGACTATGTGGCGCCCCAGCTTTATAGGGTCACCTATGACCCTAACGGCGGCTCAGGTCCCGTTCCGGTTGACGAGGGAGTCTACCCCAAAGGAGATTTTGTAACCATTCTGAAACCAAAGGGACTGATTAATGAAAATTTTGTTTTTCTAAGCTGGAATACCGAACCTGACGGCGCAGGAACGGAGTATATTCCGGGAACTAAAGCCGAGCTTGAGACAGACCTTGTTTTATACGCGGTATGGAAGGAACCTGCAAGTACGCGGCAGTTTCAGGCGCAGGACTTAACCGACCATCATTGGTACGAGGTAAGCGCGGTCCAGCTTGCGGAAAGCGAGCATTGCCTTGTATTCGCAGATATCGCGGAAGAAATCCCGGCGTCCATCGCCGAAGCGATTGCGCTTGAATACGAAACGGCGATTTTTCCGGTCATAACCGAGGCTTTCGGCGATATTAAAGACGTCGATCATAACGGCAAGGTTATTTTACTGCTTCTGGATATACGCGACGGATATACCGGCAACGGAAGCTATTTCATGGGATATTTTCAGCCCGCCAATATGTCAGGACGAAATAGGGCGGATATGCTCTATCTCGACGCGAACCCCGGAATCCCGGGAACCCGGGAATTTTACGCCAGCCTTGCCCATGAGCTACAGCATCTCATTAATTTTTCGCAGACCGCGGCAAAAACCGGCGCGTCTCAGGACATTTGGATAGACGAAGGGCTTGCAACCGCCGCGGAGTATTTGTACGGCGGAGACCCAAACCACCGAAAAGACTATTACAATGAAGACCCTCGCGAGAGCATCGCCTACGGAAATAATTTCTTCGTATGGGACGGCTATTGGGAAGACCCGGTAAGAGCCGGAGATCGCTATGATCCCGCGGCGAATTACGCGACGGCCTATCTGTTTTTTCAGTGGCTGAGAATTCACGCCGGCGGTAACGGCATATATAAGGCGATTATCGAGTCTCCCTATCGGGATTATCGGGCGGTTACTTCGGCGGCGGCGCGCTTTATCGATCCGAGCCTCTCTGACTGGGAGACCCTGCTTAAAACATGGATGCTGGCGAATGTGTATAACGAGCCTGCGGGTTTGTTCGGATACCACGATGAAATAAGAACCGTTTTGCATCATTTTACGCAAACTCAGGGGCGGGAATGGAATTTTTTCCCCGGAGAGGGCGTCATAAGCGACTTGGACGAAAATCCCTTCAATCCTAACCCGGATTCAAATAGGTATATACGCTACGTCGGTTTGTCGAAGACTGCCGAGGTCTCGCAGGACTTCCCCTATACCGGGGATTATCTGCTGACCTTTAACGCGAATTCCGATTGCGCCGGCAATGCCGAACGAGGCTATCTTGCCGGGCTTGGGACAAGCCGCCCGCCGGTACGGTCGGCAAAGCGTACCTTTTCTTCATATCCCATTGATGTCCGGTTTAACCCCGACGGGTCCGCGCCGTGAAAAAAACGCTTTTTTTTGCCGGACTGCTTCTGATTCCTTTGGCGGCTTGGAGCTTAGGGAGCCGGCAGGAAACCGCCCTTGTTTCGGGGCAGATCGTGGAAGTCACCGGGACCCTACGGCTTGTAGGCAATATGCCCTTTCCCCAAACGGTAGTTACCGACAAGGAAGAGCAGGATTGGTATATCGGCGAGGAAGACAAGCCCCTTTTCGCAGGGCTTGAGCGGCGGGTTCTGCGGGTCCGCGGAACGGTTGAACTCGTAGAGATGCGGCTTGCAGACGATACCGTTATCGGCGTCCGCAGGATTTTAAAGAGTCCGCGTATTATTGCCGTGGAACCATGGTGAATACTGCATACAAAGAAAAAATCGAGAACGCCGGCGGAACCGCGGTGATGATACTGCTGGCATTGGGAGTAATGGTGGCGTTGGCGTTTCTCCTGAGCCGGACCCCGGGGAAAACCTTGAGCTACTTTTTTCTCGGACCAATCAAAAACGCCTACTACTTCGGCAACCTGATCAATAGCGCCATTCCGCTGATCTTCGGGGGCTTAGGCGTGTCGGTGGCGCTTCAGGGGAATTGCTTCAACCTCGGCGGGGAAGGGCAGATATATACCGGCGCGTTTGTCGCCACTATCGCCGCGATAGCCTTTGAGCCTCTAGGCGTTCCGGGAGGGATAGCCGCGATCATCGCGGGCGCGGCGGTTTCCGGAAGCGCGGCGGCGGTTTCGGCTCTGCTGAAAGCCCGATGGAATACCAGCGAGCTTATCACCTCATTCCTGCTCTCAAACGCGCTGATTCTGATTATCAACTATTTCGTAACCGGTCCCTTTCTTGATCCTGCAACTAACCTCCAATCTACCCGGAAGATACCGGCATTGTTCAGGCTTCCGCAAATCCTGCCGCCCTCGAATCTGAGCGCGGCGTTGTTCTGCGCGGTCGCCGCGGTTTTGCTGACCTATATCTTTCTCTACCGGACATTGCCGGGCTATGAGATTCGGATGTCCGGCATCAACGAGGGGTTTGCGAAGTACGGCGGCATCGATACGGACTGGAACCGGATTTTACCGATGTTTCTCAGCGGCGGACTGTACGGAACCGCCGGCGCGTTGGCGGTATACGGCACCTACTACGCGACGGTGAAGGAATTCTCCGCGGGCATGGGCTGGAACGGCTTTGCGGTAGCCCTTATCGCGCGGTCAAAGCCTCAGGGGGTTATTCCCGCGGCGATTTTCTTTGCGTGGATCAGCTCCGGAGCGCGGCTTGCCATGCAGTTCTCGGACGTCACCTTCGAGATCGCCTCGATTGTCCAATCCGCGGTATTCTTTTTGGTTTCCAGCGCGGTTTTAAGAGATATTTTTAAAAAAAAGAATTAAAATCGAAAAATGACGCATTAGTCCTTTGACAAGGGGAGTTTTCTACTGATATACTCTACGCATAAGGAGAATAAGTATGGCAAGCCGGAGAAAATCATCCTTAGCGGCGATGTTTACGATTGTATGCTTGGCTATTATTGTGTGTATTGCAGGCTCTATTTCAGTTATTTTTTTTGTAAACCTTCGCTCGATTGCGTACCGGCAAATTGAAACCAATACTAAGGCGGCGGTTGATCTTGTCAGGGATAAGCTCATGTATATGCTGGAAAAACAAAGAGAAGCGTTGTATAATACGTCTTTCGGCATTGCAAGCCTCTTTAAAATGGGATATGTTGCCCCGGACGACTTGAGGGACTATTTTAAACGAATCGCGGAGCGGGCGTCTGAAATAACCATGCTCTATTACACGAACAACCGGGTTTGGAATCAGGACGGAGGCTACGCGGTATTTTCTCCGAGCTGGACGCCCCCGGCGGATTGGGACAACACGAAACGCCCGTGGTTCATTGACGCAAAAAAAGTCCCCGGAAAAATCGCCTATTCTCAGTATCTGGACGCCAATACCGGTCAGATCGCCTTATCGCTCTCGACGGCGGTTTTCACCGAACAGCGGGAAGATATAGGCGTCGCGGCGATTGACGTACTCGTTACCGATTTGGACGCCATACTCAATGTCAACCTGAGCATACCGCAACAGCGCATATACCTTCTGAATAAAGAAGGCCTATTCATCACTCACTCGGATAAAAACGCGGCGCTTACTAAGAACTTTTTTACCGAATCCGGGCTTGAATCTCATCGGGATACGATGTTGTCGTCTTCTTCGGCTTCGTTTATCGACAATTATCTGTTTATCTATTCAGTGATCATTCCCGGAATTGATTGGATTCTTGTATCTACCATACCGGCATCGGAGATATTTACCGAGACTAATACGCTTCTTCTCAGGCTGATTCTCATCTGTCTGGGGCTTATGGCGGCGGCGGCAATCGTATCTGTTCTGTTCAGCTATAAAACAGTGATTCTGCCTATCCGGGAGGTAAAAAAAGCCGCCGGCGCGTTGGCGGAAATGGATTTCACGGTTGATATTACCTCGGTCAGAAACGACGAGATCGGCGAAATGCAGGAAGCCCTCCGCACGATCCGGGACAGCCTGCGGAAAGGCATCGACAATCTTCAGCAGGAGCATCTTTCTCAAACTCTGCACAAAAGCCGCCGGCTGAATACGGTAGTAGTTGAATCGTTCGATGCTATCGAACTCATAACCGGCAACATGGATTCGATGGACACAGAGGTACAATCTCAGATGGAATCAGTGCAGACCGCTTCTGATTCGGCGCAGGAGATTTTCAAACGAACTAACTCTTTTGAAGATACAGTCCGCGCGCAGGCGGATTTCATCGCTAAATCCTCGGCGGCGATCAAGCAGATGGTGATCAATATCAGTTCCATCCGTTCCGTCATGGAAGGTATGGGAAAGACAATAAACACGCTCGGCAAGTCTTCGGAAACCGGCCATAAAATGCTCCTCAAACTCGCGGAGGAACTGAAAAGCATTGAAGAACAGTCGGCGACCCTGCAAGCCGCGAATAAAACCATCTCGGACATTGTAGGGCAAACCAATATTCTCGCTATGAACGCCGCAATCGAGGCGGCTCACGCAGGAGAAGCGGGCAAAGGCTTTGCGGTGGTTGCAGGAGAGATTCGTAAGCTGGCGGAACTCTCCGGCAAAGAGTCCGAATCAATCGCCGCAGAAATTAAGAAGATAGAACGGACTATCGAAAAAATAGGAGTTGCGTCCAATGAAACCGTTGAGGCTATGAATACTATTTTTACCGAGATAAAAGCCATGAGTTCTTCCTTTGCCGAAGTAAACCACGCTGTAATCGAACAGTCCGCCGGAGGAGAGCAAATGCTTACGGACTTAAAAACCCTCCAGTCCATGACCGGACAGGTAGAAAACGGCGCGATAATCATTCATGAGCAGAGCGATTCAATTCATCAGGAAATGGAACGGCTTCAGCAGATTTCTCAAGAGGTAACGAAGCGGGTCAAAGATATGCGCCTCGCCAGCGAGAATATCGCGTCCTTCCTTGAAAACGCCAAAGAGCTTGCCGCGCTGGAATAGGAGGAATTATGCGTAGTATTCTCGAATATATCGCGGAGGCTTTGCCGGATCGCCGGGTTGTATTTGTGTTTCCTTCCGCCGTGCCGGCGAATTTCTGGGCGGAAGCCGCGGCGGAAGCGTTGCAAACGCCCTTGACGCCTCTGCGGTTCCGCGCTTGGAACGATTTTAAAGAAAAAACCCTTTCGATCAAACAGCTTGAGAAACAGCCGATAAATAAGGCTATGCGGACTCTTTTCGCCTCAAGTCTTCTGAAAGAAAACGCTGAGAAAGGCTTTCTTACGGATTATATCAATCCGGCTTACGCCCATTCTTACAACGCTTTTATTTCTTCCCTTGCGAAACTGCTTCCCGGTCTTGAGAGCCTACTGCGCCGCTGGGAAGCAAAGCAAGAAAAGGAAAAACAGGATTCCTATTTTGAAGATTTACGGCGGATTCGGGAACGGTACGCGGAGTTTCTTGAAAAGCATCGCCTGTATGAGCCGTCTTGGATCCGCGGGGAGTACGCTGATTCGGGAGACCGGTGGTTTCTCTTTTTCCCTGAGCTTGCGAGCGATTGGGAAGAATACCGGCAAGAGCTGACTCTGCTGGATGCTCAAGGGAAAGCGCTGATTATTTCTTTGGATGAGATCGCCCTCCCGGTCTGCCGGGCGTCTCAGCCTGAAAGGATCGCTCCGGTTTTAGCGGTTTTTGAAAGCGGTAGCGTTGCTGTTGCGGACAGCGCGGCGGCGCAGTTCGCTTTTGCCGGCGATGAATATCGGTGGCTTGCCCTGACGATTCGGCGGCTTTTGAACGAGGCTCGGCTATGTCCCGCGGATATAGCCGTAACTGTCGCCGGAAACAGCGATACCGCGCGGCTTATGCAGACTCTGTTGTTGTACGGTATTCGCGCTGATCTGCGGGAAGGAGAGGCGATTACGGATTATCCCGGAGGGCGGATTTTCAGCGCGCTGTCCGCGTGTCCGGGAGAACAGTGGTCCTATCGGTCTTTGAAAAATCTGCTTTTGGACAAGGCTTTTCCGTGGAAAGATACGGAACTCATTGACGCGCTTATGGATTTCGGGCTGAAGTATCGGTGCGTGTCCGGTTTTTCCGGCATAGACGTTTGGGAACGGACATTTGAATGGCATAAAGACCGTCCCGCCAAGCCGGGGGAAACGCCGGTTTCCAAAATCAGCGGGTTTTATCAGAGTCTGAAAAAAAATATACTTGCTGTTCTCAACGCATCGCATTTTAAAGATATTAAAACTGCGTGGTTCGCTTTTAAAAAAACTTTTCTCAAAGATGAATTTGATCCTAAAGTGGATAAGGTACTCGGGCAGATAATACGGTATCTCGACGAACTGGCTGATATCGAAGAACAGTCTCCCGGACTGTTTTCCGGCGGAAAGCATACTTTTTCTGTATTTCAGTCCTATCTTCAGGATCAAAAGTACGTCTACAAACAGGATGACTACAAACAACGACGCGAGAGTATTGCGGTATACGATTACAAAGTGTCCGCGGGGATAGGTCCCGCAGTGCATTTTATTATCGGAATGAATCAGGAAAACGCCGCGGTGGTATACGGCGAGGGGGCGTTTCTGCGCGAAGACCGTCAGCAGACGCTGGGTATGCAGGATCGGGACGTTTCCGGCGAGTTTATGCGGGCTTACCGGTTTTCCGGGTCTTTTCCGGTGTTTACGGTATCCCTCAAGACCTTCAGCGGCGCGGCTATACCGCATCGGCGTTTATTGGAATTGTTCGGCGAGCCTGTCAAAGTTCAGAACTTTCCTGATGATCCCTATCTGATTGAAGCGTCGCTGGCTTTGGGAAGCTCCGGGACTGAAACAGCCTATCCCGCGGAGACCCAAAAAAAGGGCTGGCAGAATTACTGCGTTTTGACGAAACATCCTCTTCCAGCTAATCTACGCGGAAACGCTGTCATGAACGACCGGCTTCGGGAGGCTCTTGCGTATCGGCTTACTCAGCAGTCGCTTTTTCGCGACGGCAAGGCTGAGTCGTTTTCTTACCTTTCGCCGACTGACCTCAATGAGTACCTTTACTGTCCGTTCAAGTGGATGCTGGAACGGGCTTTGCTGGTTGCGGAGAAGCAGACCGTCATTGAAACGATTGATCAGCGGGATATGGGCAAATTGTATCACAAAATTTTAGAAAATTTTTTCAAGCGTCTAAAAGCGGAAGGACAGGAGTTCCGCAGAGCGCGTATTATCACCTATAAAAAGTATATAGAAGAAGAGACCCGGCAAGCGTTACAATCAGCCCGCCGGCATGAGGGCGCGTTTCAGGAATCGATTTACGCGATGCTTGAACAGCGGATTTGCGCGGCTTTGACGGACTATCTTGATGAAGATGAGCCGGTTCTTGAAGGCGCGGAAATCATAGACGCAGAATATATGTTGCAGAAACTATATCCTTCGGAAGACCTGCGTCTTATCGGCAAAGCTGATGTGGTAATGACTCATAAAGCCGGCGGGCTGATTCTGACTGATTTTAAAGCCGCAAAAATACCTGATAGGAAAGATGTTTTTGCCGGAGATCGGGAGTATCCTGACAATCTACAGTTGGCGGCCTATATAGCGATGCTCGAAGACAGCCGAAGGGAACAAGCGGAAAAAGTATCGTCCGCCCGGTTTTACTCGATTGACAACCGGTATTTTCGTCCTGTGGTATCCGAGCATGACGAGAACGAAAAAAAGACGCTAACCCGAAGCGGTTATGAAAGGGAGGTTGCCTCGGTAGATACGGTTTTCAGGACGGTTGCGGAAGCCGTGAAACAGGGGAGTTACGCCGCGCCGAAAAACCCGGAACACAAAAAGTGCGCGGACTGCGCTGTTTCTTCGGTGTGCCGGATTCCCTTTATCGGAGGCGGTATTTAGCGGAGGCAGTTTTTTATTTACCTAAGCCGACGGCGCAACTTCCCCGGACATTGTGGGACCTACGCTCCGGGAACCCGCTCCTTCGGCTTGCGGCTTCCGGTGTTTTCCGTTATACTGAACCGAGGAGAAAACACCTATGGGATACTACATACTGCTTTAAAGCGAATGACCTCAATCTCGATGTTATCCAAACCTTAAAGAATGGCAGATGGAAGACCGGAAAACCGTTAAAAAAATAAACGACCTTATTAAGGACATCCTGCGGAATGGACCTATAAAAGGTATTGGAAAACCGGAACCCTTAAAATTTATGGTGGTGATCCAGAAAGTATGATAGGCATTAAACGAAGCCATAATTGAGGTAGTGGAAAGCCATATTAAAGGCTTTCCAATGATTGAAGAGCTTCTTGGAAAAACAGCAGGTCCGCCTGAAAACCCGCCTGAGCCGATGCCGCAACCGGCAGTTATTCCC
>JAIRPH010000156.1 GCA_031257135.1 Spirochaetaceae bacterium | reverse complement strand
AAAAAGTTAAAAAAAAGCGCGAATTCGGGGCTTAGGTACTTGACAAAGCGGATCGCGCCCTGATAATTTGCGCGGGGCGCAAGCGGCGTACAGGCGGGAAGGCGAGGTCTGCCCTCATCCTAGCGGCATGGACTCTGTAAGGCGTCAGGAAGCGATTCGTTTTCACTATAGAAATAACTATATACTGGCTAGGCGTTTTTGTCAGCAAATAAGCCTCTTTTTTTTTTAAAAAATTTAGAATCCGCGGGAACGAGGTACGCGCGATCAGGGATTTTACACGAGAGTTACGGTGAGCCTGTTACCGCGGACTCGGATGACCCGCAGTCCTCTGCCGGCATCGACGAAGACGCCTTCGGTCGAGGCGGGGTAGACCTGTCCCTCGATGATCACCTGTCCTTTTGGCGTCAAGGGCGTATCGGCTACGGCGATCTTCCCCAAGAGACGGTCCCAGTCTGATTTTTTCTGCATGGCGGTTTAGTATATCCTCATAAGGTATCGAAACTCAATTCCTATTTCCTTTTCCGATTCTTTGGAGTATGATACGGTATGCTTATAGGAAAAAAATTAATCTGCTGGCGGTTGTTGTGGGGAGTCTGTATCTTAGGATGCGCCCAAGAACTCTTTCGGGATGCCGACCGAGGAGAGGCGATTATGAAATCCCTTGCCCGGGCATACCCTGACCGAATTAGTCCGGCGGAATATCGGAACGGCGATTGGGCGGTATCCATTCGGGGCGTTTATTACTACTACGCTGAAGGACGGCTTCTGCCGGAGGTATTGCGGTATCGGGCGGCTGAGTATGATCCTCAGCCTTTTTACCCCTATCCGGCGAGCCTGCCTCAGTGGAAGACTCCGGGACCCGAAGAAAGCGCGCGGATTAGAAGTCAAGCGGAACGGCGGCGGCAAAATCCGCCGAAACGGTCTCAGCGTTTCTACGACGCCTTATGGCGGGCTTCTACTCGAGAGGAATCTTACGAACGGCTCAAAACCATACGCTTTTTGGGTAAGAATACGCTGGTTCACTATGCGATACTGGAAGAGCTTGCGCTGGTGGAAGAGCTGATTCGAGAAGCCGCTGAATCCAATGGGGAAGTCCGGCAATGGATCAATTCGATTCATACCGTTACCGGGTGGAATTGGCGGAACATCGCCGACACCGAAAGCCGGAGTTTTCACGCCTACGGCGCGGCTATCGACATTCAGCCGAAATCGACAAATCTTGAAACCTACTGGCTATGGACCGCCCGGACTAATCCTGAATGGTGGACCGTACCCTATTCCCGGCGGTTTCATCCTCCTGAGCCGGTGATTAAAGCCTTTGAATCCTATGGTTTTGTGTGGGGCGGGAAGTGGCTCAATTTCGATACCATGCACTTTGAATATCGTCCTGAAATAATGATCCTCAATAATCTGCCCCGCCGGGCTTTCCGCTGAAAAAAGAAAAAAATCCGTAGGTGAAAGAATTGTCCCTTCTGGTATTGCCAAACTTATAGAAAATCTATATATTGATTAATAATCGGTAAAGAAATCTATGAAAAGAAAAAAAACACTTGAAAAGATGGAAGATATAGAAAAGGTAGATGGACAGAATGTCCGTATCTTGTTCAGCAGTAATTTGAGGTGGTTCAGGTCGCTTCAAAACTTTTCTCAAGCATCATTGGCTCACCGCGCCGGGCTGACCCACAATTTTATCAATGACATTGAGAATTGTAAACGATGGGTATCGCCTCAAACCATAGCCAAACTCGCGACGGTCCTTGAGATAGAGCCTTATCAGCTCTTTCTTGCCGAAGCCAAAGCCAAAGAAGGAACAAGACTGGCAACGGCGGAAAGAAGGAACGACTCTTTCAGGGTCTACCTTGATGATTTCTCGGATTCTCTCAAAAAAATGCTGAGGGAATTAAGAAGAAAATACCTTCAGGATGATGAGGAAGTCCCAAAACCTCCCAAGTCTGAGCCGGAAGGTAAAACGTCGGAATAAACGGTAGCTAATAAAGGAATCTACAAAACCTGTGGGTGAAAGAGGTGTCCCCTGTGGCTATTTGCAGAAACCCTAAAAAAACCTGATATTTCATTAGTTGGTTATTTGTTAATCCAAATTTTCACTAAAGTAATGGAAAGTATGGAAAGAGTAGAAAACTTAGACGGACGCAATGTCCGCACCTTATTCAGTAACAATTTGAGGCGGCTCCGTTCGCTCCAAAACATTTCTCAGCTGTCATTGGCAAACCGGGCCGGGTTGACCCACAACTTCATCAACGACATTGAGAATTGTAAAAAATGGGTGTCCCCTCAAACCATAGCCAAACTTGCGGCTGTGCTTCACGTAGAACCTTATCAGTTCTTCCTCCCTGAAACCAGAGCAAGCGAGCCAATGGACAGCTTTTTCAGCGTGTACCTCGACGACTTTTCTGATTCCCTTCAGAAAATGGTAGGCGAACTGAAAAGACGGTATCTGCAGGACGATGACGATGAAAATAAAGAAAAAACATAGCATCTAAGCAGATGAAGACGCAGTAATAAACGGATCCGCAAAACCCGGTCCTTTTGTATATAGTAATATACGGGATCCGTTTTACTTGCCCCCTCGCAGAACGCGCGCTGAAAAACGCCGGAGCAGGTCTTCTAATCGGTACGCTTGATTCAATCCGTCAAAATAGGAATACTTATGTTCATTATGAACGATAAGGTAATTAATTTCCTAAACGCCCACCAAACAGACCTTTTTGTTCTGGGGCATAAGGTGGCGGTTGTACTTATTATTATCATCGCCGGACGAGTTGTGATGGGAGTAATCACAAAAGTGCTTGCCGTAACCAGCGGAAAACTGCATATCGATGCAACCTTGGCGTCCCTTCTGAGAGTGATCGCTAAGTACGCTCTGATTATTGTCTGCCTCATTATGTTGCTCAATGAGTTCGGCATTAATACTACCGCGTTGGTCGCGCTCTTGGGAACCGCCGGAGTAGCTGTCGGACTTGCGCTCAAGGATACGCTGGGAAATATAGCATCTGGAATTATGCTGATCTTCCTGCAATCCTACCGTAAGGGAGACTTTATCGAGTTCGGCTCGTTTATGGGAACCGTTAAAACTTTCGATCTGTTTACCACGACTCTCGAAACTCCTGACGGAGTAGTTATTTCCGCGCCGAACTCCGCCATTTGGTCTACGCCGGTTAAAAATTACAGCCTAAACACAAAACGGCGCATGGATTTAACGGTATCGATATCCTATACAGATTCTATTGATACGGCCTACCGAGTTATGCAGGAGCTTATAAATCAAGAACCCCGCTTTTTGCAAGACCCGAAGCCTCAAATTATGGTGCAGTCTCTCGGAGACGCCTCGGTGAATATCCTGCTTCGGGCTTGGGCGCCTTCAAACGTTTACTGGGATATATATTGGAAGCATATCCGGCTCATTAAAGAAAAAACCGAAGAAGCAGGCCTTACCATTCCTTTCCCGCAAACAGATATTCACATCATAGAAGAAAAACGGTAAAACAGCCGGCGGCGCCCCCGCCGCCGCAACTATAGAACGGTATGCGTGAAAATATAGACTATTTGACCAAACAGATTATAACCTATATCGGAAACAAACGTTCTCTTTTGGACTTTATCGCAAAAGGGATACAAATTGTTCAAAAACGCCTTCAAAAGGATAAACTGGACATCTTTGATGTTTTTACCGGATCGGGCATTGTCGCGCGGCATTGCAAACAATTTTCTCGTTTTCTCATTGTTAATGATTTGGAAAAATACGCATCTCTTACCGGCGAATGTTATTTATCGAATAAAGACGAAGTAAATATGCCGCTGTTACACGATATATATTCCAGCCTCCTCGCGGATGCTAACGATTTACATGAAGGGATTATCGCACAATTATATGCCCCAAAAGACGACGATACTATACAAAAAAGCGAGCGAGTTTTTTATACCCGCAGGAACGCGATGTATATTGATACTATGCGTAACCTGATTGACGCTGTTCCTGTTCAACATCAAAAGTATTTTCTCGCTCCGTTAATTGCGGAAGCCTCGATTCACGCAAACACTTCCGGCGTGTTTAAGGGCTTTCATAAAAACAAGAAAACTGGCATCGGACAATTCGGCGGCAGTAACCGGGACGCGCTTTTGCGTATAAAAGGCGATATTGCATTGCCTTTTCCCGTTTTCAGCAATTTTATTAGCGAGTATACGGTATATAATGAAGATTCAAACTTACTTGTAAAGAAAACGCCGGAAGTTGATTTAGCCTATCTCGATCCGCCTTACAACCAGCATCCCTACGGTTCAAATTATTTTATGCTTAACCTAATACTTGAAAACAAGTATCCTGAAAGGGTCAGTAAAATTTCTGGAATTCCTGACGATTGGAATCGTTCCGCGTATAATAAAAAACGCTACGCGTATCAGGCTTTATCTGATTTAGTCGATGACATACAAGCAAAGTTTGTTCTTATATCATTTAATTCAGAAGGGTTTATTTCTCTCGATGAAATGAAAACTATGTTAAAAAAAATCGGAAAGGTGCAAATTTTGGAAACCGCCTATAATACGTTCCGCGGATGCCGGAATCTTTCCAGTCTTGCCGAACAGGGCTTCCGCGCTGTTCATGTTACTGAATATCTTTATTTGTTGGAGAAATGATACGCCGTAAAGCGTGAAACGAAATAGCATAACGGGAACGATTGTTCCCGTTTTTTGTTTTTATTTTTTATGTTCCAGTTGAAGCGTTTTGGTCGGCTGATCGCACACTTCCGGCGGTCCGTAATACTGGATGGAGCCGGGATAGAGAAAACTGGTCTTAACCGCCCAAGCGTCGCGGGATGCGGCGAAGGTCTTAAAAGGCGCGCCGTCCAGTTCAACGAGAGCTTTACGGATTACCGGCTTTTTGGAGCCGTGCCGTTGTTCCAGATTCATCATCATGGTGAAGGGAACGCCTCCGGCGATCCACTGATCCGCGGGCGCGACGAGGTTTTTCACGCTGGAAATATAGCCGGTCTGCCCCGAAGCGATAAGCACAAACGCGCTGAACCCGAGGGCGTATCCGTAATCCGCGTCGAAGTTAGACGGGAACGCGCATCGTCCTTCGTAGCCGAAGAAATGCCCTAATGCGCTGAACTTGCCTTTGTAGACTCCGGCTTCTTTGAGTTCGTCAAGGCGTTTCTTGGTCATATTCATGAGGAGTTTTTCGGTTTCGATAAGGGAAACCTGTACATTGCCGTGAGGGTCCCGATCCATGAGCAGTTCCTTCGCGATGCTTTGCGGAAGATGCCGGAGAAGCTCCGCAGAAGCCGGGGAAAGTTTAGGCGCCATAAAGTCGAGCTGTTTATGGAAATCCTCGATGCCGACCAGCGTTTTTTCGTGGACCGCCAGAATATCATTGAGTTCTTCAATGAGTTTTTTCATCTCCGGGATGAACTCTACCAGCCCTTCAGGAATGAGGACTACCCCGAAATTTTCTTTGTTTTCCGCCCGCTTGACCACGGCGTCGCAGATATAATCTACCGTCTGCCGGAGGGACCATTTTTTCGCCTCAAGCTCTTCGGAAATGAGGCTGATATTCGGCTGAGTCTGAAGCGCGCACTCCAGCGTGATATGGCTTGCGGCTCTGCCCATCAGCTTGATGAAATGCCAATATTTCTTCGCGCTGTTGGCGTCCCGCTGGATATTCCCGATAAGTTCGCTGTAGGTTTTGACGGCCGTATCGAAGCCGAAGGATGCCTCGATATGCTGATTTTTCAGGTCCCCGTCGATGGTCTTAGGACAGCCGATAACCTGAATGTCAGATTTTTTATCCAGAAAATATTCCGCCAAAAGCCCTGCGTTGGTATTGGAATCGTCGCCGCCGATGATGACCACCGCATTAAGGCTGAGTTTTTTGGCGGTTTCCCAAGCCGAAGCGAACTGTTCCGGGGTTTCTATCTTGGTGCGTCCGGAGCCGATGATGTCAAAGCCCCCGGTGTTCCGGTAAGCGTCGATGATCTGATCGGTGAATAGGATGGATTTGTTCTCGATAAGACCGCTGGGACCGCCGCGAAAACCGTAGAGCTTAGAATCGGGATTCCCTTTTTTAAGCCCGTCGTAAAGTCCGGCAATCACGTTGTGTCCGCCCGGCGCCTGCCCCCCGGAAAGAATAACTCCTACCGTCAAGGTCCGCCGGTTTTTTTCGTTGCTTCCTTGCTCGAAGGTAATAACCGGTTTCCCGTAGGTATGTTTGAAAATCCCTTTCAATTCCGCCTGATCGGCCACAGATTCTGTGGGATCGCCCATTTTAAGGGCAATTTCAGCGGCATCCCGAGATAAACTGGCAGGAAGTTTCGGTTTGTAGGCGTAGCGCGCTTTCTGTAACGCTGATATGTCCATATTTTTCTCCTACTGTTATAGTATCAGAAGTATCGGTCCTAATGCAAGGCGTCATCGGCTAAAAATCTGGCGAATCTTTTCCATAGCCCTCATAGTGCCGACGCAGAGGTCAATCGTACAGCTCGGCTTTGAGCCGGTCCGCGCCGCGGCGATGAAGTCCTCCAGCTCGGCTTCCAACCCCAGATAGCTGAAAATCCCGCGGACTATGCCGTATCCCGCGCTGAGATTCCAGCTAAGACAGTCTCCGGCATTGTCCAATGTCCGGGCAAAGTCGATGTCCCGAGCCGGAGCGGTACGGTTGTATCGGAGGTCCCGCAGGTTGTCGGCTACGACGTTGCCTCCAGTACCGGCTATATCGAGGCGTTCCATAGGATAGGCTTCCTCCAGCATACTTGCCGCCTGAATCGTGCCGATTGCCCCGCTTTCGCGTGCGGCGAAGTGAACCGCAAACGCGCCGCTCCGGTCATTTCTAAGCCGGCTCTGTACCTGCACATCCGTAATCTCTCCTAAAAGGTAACGGGCGAGATCAAGATGATGAATAATATGATTAAACACAAAATAATCAGTCGAAGCATAGGGGCTTGCGTTAAATTTCGAGTAATACATGGAAATCGCGCCGAATTCGGGACGATGAATGATCTCTTTGGTCATCATATAGGCGGTAACGAAACGGCGGTTGAAGCCTACCGCCATATACGCCCCCTGTTGGAGCGCGGACAGTTCTTCCGCCTGAGCCGCGGTTTGACAAGGGGTCTTTTCTACGAATACCGGTATCCCCCGGCTGAGGCAGAATTTCGCGGTCTCGTAATGAATATCCGCATTTACTACACAGATAACCGCGTCAGGCTTCTCGGTTGTTATCATCTCCCGGTAGTCGGCGTAGCGGTTTCCCGCGTTGAAGAACCGAGCGAAGCGATCCAATTTTGCCGGGTCCGTATCGCAGACGCCCCGCAAGGTAATCGGCAGGTTACGCAACATCGGATACAGGGTGTTGAAGGGAAAGTTTCCGCACCCCACTAAGGCTATAGATAGGTTACTCATGTCTCTTACAATAGGACATCCGGTTTTTATTGTCAATTAAGGATTATTAACCTGAAACCGGTCAGCCCCGCCCAAAAGTCCTTGAGGGTCCAGCCGGCGGATGATGCGGCGAATCTGGTCCAGCCGTTCAGAACTCAGAAAACGGGAGAGCAGGCGCGCTTTCAACCTACCCGCGCCGTTTTCCGCGGCTAAGAGTCCGCCATCTTCCAATACTGCGGCGGACCACGTTTCCAGCAAGGTCTGACAACGGCGGAACGCTTCCGCATCTTCCCCAAGGAGATTCACATGAAGCCGTCCTTCCAGAATATGACCGAATACGAAGCCTCGCACCCCCGCTTCCGCTATATCCCGGTGATAACGGGCGTTCCACGAAACAGCCTTTTCTGGAGGAACCATGAAATCCGCGGCGGTTTTGCGGAACTCAGGCAGATTTCGCCGAATCCGGTCGATTTCCATGTTGATAAGTTCAGGCGCGCTGTGCCGGAGAATCCGGTATTTTTCTACCTCCGTCCTATCTGCGGCCGCCCAAGTGTCGTCATCGCCGCCGCCTGATTCGGCGAAAAGCGTAAGATGTTCCGCCAGAGCCGATTCAAGGCTCTCCGCATCGTCTCCTTCAAGCTCAACGTGAACCGCCGCCCGGTAGCCGTCCCTGATGGGCGGAAACCGCTGAAGAGCCGCGCTGTGTCCCTGCCGAATCAGGCAGAGCGATGCCTCGTCATAATACTCAACCTGAGAAAGATACTGCCCCCGAGGGGAATCCTTCCGCCAGCGGGAAAGGGCTTCCGCAAAACCGGGAGCTTTGTCCACTTCAGTGAAGAAATACACCACCGCCCAAGCCGCGGACGGCAAAGGTTCAAGCCGAAGCGTCAATTCGGCGGCAACGCCGATCAGCCCTTCACTGCCTGACAGAAAATCCACCAAGTCAAGTCCCGCGAAGGGGTAGAGAAACGCGGATGCCCCTCTGGGAATAACTGCGTCAATATCGAGCCGGGAACCGTCCGGCAGTTGACAGCCTTTCACGTCAAAACGATAACGCCCTCGTTCTATTTCCCAGACCTCCCCCTGCGGAGTGATCCACGCGAGACCTTCTATATATCCGCCGGTTCCGCCGTAGCGCAGAGCATTGGGTCCTTTGGCGTTGACCGCGAAGGCTCCTCCCAAGGCGGCTGACGTTTCGGTTGGGTTCGGCAGGAAGCGGTATCCCGGAATCTTCCGGTTTACATAACCGCTCAATTCAGCGAAGCTCAATCCCGCCTGAACGCGCGCCACCACCCTGCCGTCGGCGTCAAAGCCGCTGTGCAGAGGCTGGTTCATCTTTTCGGTACCGAGGATAAGCCCTCCCCTGGGTACGGCTCCGCCTGCGATGCCGGTACGCGCTCCCTGCACGGTAAGCGACCGCCCTTCCGCGGCGGCTCTACGAATCGCCTCGGCCGCCTGTAAGGTATCTTCTGGAAAGGCTATACCATCCGCAACGCCCTCAAGCCGAGACTCGTCATGGAGGCAACGCTCATATCCCGGCGAGATAGATTTGAATTCCATATTATTGCTCCCTCTGATTATTATGAGCGATTGCTTCTAACCCAGATATATACTCATCAGCCTTAAAAAGGTTGATGATCAGTCCGCGCCATGGACGGGATAAGCCCGTCTGTTTTTATGTTGTCAACTGCGCCGTAGGCGCATGGACCCGCTTTACCTGAATAACTCTGCGGTTTAATGCGTTGCCATAACCGCAGAGGCATCCGCGGCGGCTATCTTTTCCCGCACCAGTTCGCCGATGATCTCCGCCGGGGTTTTGTGGTCGGCTATAGCTTTAGTCAACAGGTAATCCGCCGTAAACGAGTCAACCGTGATTGATCGGGCGGACTGAGCGGTTTTTCGTCGCTGAGTGAAAATCCCGGTTCCATGCTCACACTGCGTTTAAAAGCGGCGGGATTGAATTCTATGGCTATGTCCATGTTTCCAGTATAGTATATTTTTCATGCAAGAGGAATCCTGTTTTCAATGTCAGTTCATAGCGAGCGGCAAGTCGCCGACAAAGATTTCCCCTCCGCCTGCGGCGGATAAGATTGATGCCGTAGGCGCGCCTCATTTGGTCTGTTTCCTGTCTTTCCTCGTAATTAAAAAAATTAAAAAACGCCGAATTTTCTTGACATTTTTGCGCTGGTTTTAGTATACTTTCTATAGTTAATTATGTATAACAAATTTTTAGAAAGATTTACTAAAGTTTTTTGCATCTCGGCGTCGAATTCGCACGTCACGTCACGTCACGTCACGTCACGTCACGTCACGTCACGTCACGTCACGTCACGTCACGTCACGTCACGTCACGTCACGTCACGTCACGTCACGTCACTAAACGTCACGTCACGTCACGTCACTAAACGCATACTCTGCCCTGTCAAGTACCTAACGGCAATATTCGGCGGTGTTTTATCTTTATTTAATGCCGGCTATCCGTCGAGTACGGTTAGTTCGGCGGTCCCTGTTTTCCGTCCCCAGTTCAGCCAATGCGGGAGACCCAATCCTGAAATAGTAAGGAGGCGCAGTCGATTGTAACAGATTACCCGCTTGGAACGGTTGCGTGAGCCAAGCGGTCGGTTGGTATTACCGGTAGGCGAGTCCAAAAACCAAACGGTTGATACCTTAAAGTTAGCATACACTAATTTATGGAGATTCTTATGAAAAAAACAAAATTGCTCTTGACGACATTCGTAGCGGTTTTAACCTTTTTCGGATGCTCAAACGACGGCGATTCCGCGGTATGGCTTGCGGATTTATCTAATCCTTTTTTAGGGCAATGGGAATCAAAAATACCCAGCATGGACAACGCAAGAATGGTTTCCGAATATAAAACAGACGGAACATTTACCTGCGGATTCCCTGATATACCGGGGTATGAAGGTCCTTTTAACGGCGGCTATCTGGTTGCCGACAACGTAATGGTTTCATACCTGAGTTTTGAAGGCGCGGCGGGCTACACCTTCAAAGTGGTTAATAATGATACCATTAACGTTACGGAAATTGAAAGCGTAAATGGAGACGGCAGTTTTGTATTAGGCAATACCGCGCCGTTTACCCGCGTTGCCGGTTCTACGGTAAACAGAGAAAACAAGCCCTTTGAATTGAGCCATCCTTTTCTCGGAAAATGGAATTTTACCATGCAAAATATGCCGGTCCCGGAGTATGGACAAGGCAACTTTGACATTGTAACCAATTATGACGTCAAAGCAAACGGAACCCTTGCCTATGATTTTAAGGTATCCGCATCGGGAGGCGATGTTCTTATGACAGAGACGGCTGAGACCCCTTATGTTATCTTTAATAACGACGGGAGTTATGTACTGGTTGTCTATGAAGCGGGCGAAGGTTTTGAAACAGGGACAATCACGCCTGTTGATAATAATACCATTCTCCTGACCGAAGAAGGCGGAACTCCTGTGCCGCTTACCCGTATTCCATAAGTAAAACTACGCCCCGGAATACCACTCGGGGCATAGTTACGGCAAAACAAAAGGAATGTATGAGTAAAGCATTGAAACGCTCTTTTTTTTCGCTGGCGTTATCGGCGTTTTTAACGAACTGCGATATCTCAGAACCATCAGAAGCGCGGTATAAACCGGGAACATATACATCAAGCGCAGTAGGGTTTGTATCTGACATAAAAGTATCGGTCACTTTCTCGGAAGACAAGATTACCGGTATTACTATTGATGAACACCATGAAACAACCGCGCGTAATGCCGTAGCCTTTGCGCTTGAACATATCCCGGATTCCATAGTGCAGAGTCAATCTGCGGATGTAGATGTTGTTTCCGGCGCAACTTACACCAGCGCGGCAATTAAAGAAGCGGTAAAAGATTGCGCGTCCCAAGCAATGGCGCAATAAAAGGTATAGGTATGTCGTATTAAATATCGTTTTGCATTTTTGAGGTTTTTTTAGTATACTTTTTGAAAGAATCATGTATATAACTATTGATACGACTAAACCCGGACCTCTTTATCAGCAAATTGTAGATCAAATATCCCGAGATATTGCTTTGAACAGCCTGTCTCCGGGATACCAGTTGCCGACGGTACGTCAGCTCGCCGCTGAGAGCGGTATATCTCCGGGGACTATCAAGCACGCTTACGATATGCTCGAACAGGCAGGACTTATTATAAAAAACCGCGGGAGCGGTACGTTTGTCGCGTCTCCTCATGGGGCGGATAAAAAAGGCGCGAAAGCTCAGGCGATGCAGGCGATTGACGATCTGCTGATCCGCCTGAAAGAGCTGGCTTTTTCGCCTCGGGATATCCGCATATTTCTGGATTTAAAGCTTCGAGAATGGGAAGAGCAGTCAGCCAACATAACGGTAGCCGCCGTAGATTGTTCGCCGGAAGCCTTATCCGCGATGTATCAGCAAATAGCCGATTTGCCTCATACGGAGGTCTTTAAATTCCTTTTGGAAGATGTATTGAATGATCCGAAGCGATTTGATCCGGGTACGGATTTAGTGGTCACCACTTCAACCCATTATGAAGACCTGATCAAAAAAATGGCTCCTGATGGGCGTCCTTCGCCGCTCGTTATGGCTATTGCGACAAGCACCGCTCTGGAACTTGCCGGTCTCCCGCCGGATACTCTGGTCGGCGTTATAAGCGTGAGCCGGCGGTTCGCTCAGATAATGCTCCGCGCCTGCGATCAGTACGGGAAACTCATCAATCCGCCGCGGCTTGCTTTTTTCGACGACGAGGAGCGGGTTTCGCAACTGATTCAGGAATGTGGACGCCTGCTTTTACCTCCGAATTATTACCTATTCGCCCCTCCTGTGGTCGTTTCGCTCCTGAAATCCTGCGAACAAGCTCACAGGATAATCCATTACTGTTATCAGGTTGAACGAGGTTCCTTGCTGTATCTGGAGGAACAGGTAAATAGGCTGTTTAGAACCCGGAATGAGTAGCGGTATTTCATTTTGCTTTTCCGTGTACTACAATAAAGAGCAGAAACAGATATGCGGAAGCGCATAAGAAAGGAAATGCTGTTAAGGCTATGAAAAACTTTAAAAAATTGAAATGGGCTTTGGTGCTTTCCGGCGGCGGCGCGAAGGGATTGGCGCATATCGGCGTTCTGAAAGCCCTTGCCGATATGGGCGCGCCGGAGCCTGCGCTTGTGGTGGGAACGTCTATGGGAGCGATTGTTGGGGGACTCTACGCTTGCGGCATGACTCCTGATGAGTTAGTCCGGTTTGTCCTTGATGAATTCAATATTGCCGATTATCTGGACGGATTTGCTTTTAAGATAAACGGTCCAGCAGGAAAATTCTTTCAAATCGGACAAATTTTGGGGAATTTCGCTACTAAGCCCGGCATCGATTCGGGGCAGGGGCTTTTACAGCTTTTTGAACGGCTCTCCGGGAACAAAACCTTTGAAGAGACGCGCATCCCTTTTCGGTGCAACGCGGTGGACATCGTAACCGGAAAGGAAGTGGTCTTTGATTCAGGCTCTGTGGCTAAGGCTATTCGGGCGTCGATGTCTTTTCCGTTTTTCTTTGAGCCTCTGCTTGACGGAAACCGCTGTCTGGTGGACGGCGGGCTTTCGGATAATATGCCGGTTTACATTCCGCGGCAGGAGGGGATCAAACGGGTATTGGCAGTGGATGTAATGGCGTTTCAAGCTATGCCGTTTTCCGCGTTCAGAACCGGACCTCAGCTTATTTATCGGTTTATGGAAGCGGCGATGTATCGTATGTCTCGGAAAAGCCGGATTCATGCGGATTTCACCTTGTATGCCTCGAATAAGACGAGTCCCTTTAATTTCGCCCGGAAGAAATCGTTTATTGATTTGGGAAAACAGGCGGTCAAGGTCAGCGCGGGACAGATTGAAGCCTTTTTCTCGCGGGATATTCTTCCGTGGAAACGCCGCGGCCGAGGCGGTATTATTTCGGATGCCGAAGAATAAACCGCGGGTCAAGCTCTTTTCCAACGATAAAGAAGCGGTTTTTCTCAGCCGTCCGAACCGGTTTATTATGCTCGCCGAAGACGGAGACGCTGTATTAACCTGTCACTGCCCTAATCCGGGGCGGCTTATCGAATTTCTCTTTCCCGGAGAGACGCTGATTCTGGAAAAACAACGCTCCGAAACCGCAAAAACCGGCTGGACCGCAGTTGGGATATATTATCGGCAGGGCATTGTTCCGCTCTGTCCGTCCCGGGCGAATACCGCGGCGGAAACGCTTATCCTTCCTACGGTCATTCCGGGATTATCGGATGTGCGCCGGGAATATACCATCGGCTCTTCCCGGTTCGATTTTCTGGCTGTTGACCGCTCCGGGAACAATCATCTGATTGAGGTGAAAGCCTGTTCTCTCGTGGAATACGGAGCCGCTATGTTTCCCGACGCTCCCAGCGTCCGGGCGTTGCGGCATCTCGAAGAGTTGGCGGACCTTGCCGATAAAGGCTATTGCTGTCATATTCTATTTGTCATCGTTCACGGCAATCCTGAGCGGTTTATCCCCGCGCTTCATACTGATCCGCGGTTTGCCCTCGGTTTACGCAGATACGCTGAAAAGGTTCAGCTTCACGCAAGCCTAATCCGATGCGCTCCTGACGGCACAGCGGTACTGGCGAATCCTGATGTGCCGGTGGATATACGTCACGCCGCGTTAGCCGCGGAGGATCGGGGAAATTACCTGATACTCATGGAAATAGCGGAAGCCCAAGACCTAGCGGTCGGCGCGTTGGGGATTATTACGATCCTTCCGGGCTGGTATGTGTACGCTGGGTCCGCGCAGAAAAACCTATCCCACAGGACAGCCCGGCACCTGCGGAAAATCCGCAAACGCCGGCATTGGCACATTGATTATCTCACGGCTTGTACGAAAACCATGTCAGCTCTGCCGATTCTATCCTACCGGAATCTGGAATGCGCGCTTGCCCGGGGGTTAGCTGATTTAGGAGGGCGTCCTATTCCGGGCTTCGGCTGTTCCGACTGCCGGTGCGGAAGTCATCTCTTTTACTTTCCTGATCCGCCTATGGCGAATCGGGGGTTTGTAGCCATGCTCCTCCGATACCGGCATAGAGAAAGTTTACAGCAGTGAGTTCTCCGCCAGCGTTTTCAGATGTTCCCCGGTCACTCGATAGACAGTCCATTCCGATAAAGGAACCGCCCCGCGGCGCGTATAAAACCGGATAGAAGGCTCATTCCAGTTAAGGCAAGCCCACTCAAGGCGTCCGCAGTTTCGTTCCGCCGCCAGTTTTGCTATGAACTCAAGCAGAGCCTTGCCGATTCCTCGTCCCCGCATCTCGGATTTGACAAAGAGGTCTTCGATATATATACCCGGTTTGCCGAGAAAGGTTGAAAAGGTATGAAAAAACAGGGCGAACCCCGCGGGTTCGCCCCGATATTCGCCGATTACCGCCTCAGCCCGCTTTTCCTGAAAGAGATGCCGCTTCAGCCCTTCCGGGGTAGCCGTAAACTGATCCGTCAGGTCTTCGTATTCAGCGAGACCTCGTATGAATTGCAGGAGCAAAGGGACGTCTTCCGGTTCGGCGAAGCGTACCGCCCGGTCATTTGACTTGGAAGAACTCGATGACTTCATGGTCTGGACCGAGAACAAAGGCGTTGCATACCGGCATGACGCCCAGCTTCATGTCTTGCGGCGGCGTCCTTGAGATTGCGCCGGCTTTGAGAGCCGTATCATAGGCGGCCCGCGCGTCGTCGGTACGAACAGCCAAATGCGCCCAGTGAGCGTTGGTTTCTTCTTCGCCATTGCCTCTGGGGATTATCTCCACTACCGCATTATTGCCCAGATCAACCAGATAGATGGTTTTATCCATATCCGCCATAGGAAAACTGAATACAACCTTCCCGCCAAGTCCTTTGGTATAGAAGTTAAGGCTCCGCTCGGAATCCTTAACCCATAACCCAATATGATGAAATCCGTTAAATTGCATAATAACTATAAGCATAGCCCCTCATGCCGGCATTACGTCAAGGGGGCGTCAGGGCAAGAGCGTTTGGACGGCTTTTCCCGCTCTGCCCGCCCGCCTAGTCCGCGAGGCGCGCCGCCCCAGATTGTAGCGCCGCGCCGCCGGAACGCTCCTATCTCCTTAAAAACGAGTATACGCCCTCAGCGATAGAGGGTTTGTACCGAGGATAAACCATATGCCGAGGAGAACTGTTACGCGGTATAGGTCCATTTCGCTACATACTTCGGCGGAACTACCGTCACCGTCTCGCCGGACATCTCAATCACATACAATCCCTGACTTAACGCATAGTCCTTCACCTTCTCCTGAATCACCGCGCCGGCCGCGCCGGCTAAGTACACGCGCTTATCGCCGTTGCGATTCGCATATTCCCGCAAAACTTTCATCCGCTCAAGATGCGCTTTCACGTACTCTATGGACAGTTTCGTTTTGACCTCCAC
>JAIRPH010000078.1 GCA_031257135.1 Spirochaetaceae bacterium | reverse complement strand
GATCCTTTGGGAATCCACGCGAGACCCGCGGGATTATTCGTCAAAAAATTGCAGGAATTCGACAGCGGGGTGACCATTTCCCGAGGCTCGGACAGTTGCGACGGCAAAAAACTGCTCGCCCTAATGAAGATGCGGGTCAAAGTCGGCGAGGAAATCAAACTCAGCTTCGACGGCTCAGACGCTGACGCCGCCGCTGACGCCGCTCAAGCCTTCCTGACCGAGCATCTTTGATTTTTTTAAAAAAGTTTTTTTAAGTAAAAAAGTTTTTTAAAAAAAATAGAAAAATAACTGGCGGGGATACGCTTCCCCGCCTTGAAATCGGAGGCGTTATGATTACGTTGCAGGGAAAAGGGGTAAGCGCGGGTATTGCGATGGGACCCTTGGTGTTTTTCGAGCGTTCTACTTTTGTGGTAGAGAAAAAACTCATAAACGACACGAAAGGAGAAATCGAGCGGTTTCACGCCGCTAGGCGGACCGCGGGAGATCAGCTTGACGAACTATCTCAAACGATGGCGGAGAAGATCGGCAAGGAAAACGCTCTGCTTTTTGAGATTCACCGTATGATGCTGGAGGACACCGATTATTACGAACCGATTGTAAAGGCTATCGAGACCTTGTCCGTATGCGCGGAGTACGCAGTGCAGGAAACCGGAAGACAGCTTGCCAAAGACTTTGCCGAGATGGAAGACGTGTATATGCGGGAACGCGCGGCCGATGTAGACGATGTTTCCAAACGGGTTATCGCGATCCTTGCAGGCACCCAGCAGACCGGCACCGAAGGAAAAGAACCGGTTGTTCTTGCCTCAAACGACTTCAGTCCTAGCGAAACCGCTCAGTTTAATCGGGAAAAGGTGCTTGCTTTGGTGTGTCAGCAAGGCGCGGCGAATTCTCATACCGCCATCTTTGCCCGGACCATGGGGATTCCCGCAATCATTGGGCTTGGCGCGTCGCTTGCGCCGGGGCTGGCGAATAAGCCTGTGGCTTTGGACGGCGAAACCGGCACCCTCTATATCGACCCCACGCCGGAAGTACGGGAAGCTCTGAAGCAAAAGCAGGAACAGCTTGTAAAGGATCGGCAAAGCCTTGAGCAGTTCCGGGGAAAGCCTACGCTCACTAAAAGCGGACAAAAGATAAAGCTGTTTGCGAATATCGGGTCCGTAACGGATGTGGACGCGGTTCTCGCCAACGACGCTGAAGGCATCGGTTTGTTCCGCAGTGAGTTCTTGTACCTCGGACGAGAGGATTATCCGGGAGAGGACATCCAATACGAAAGCTATCGGAAGGTAGTAGAGCGGCTTGGAGGCAAGCAGGTTATTATCCGCACCTTGGATATTGGAGCGGATAAGCAGGTCGATTACTTTGAACTGCCTAAAGAAGAAAATCCCGCTCTGGGTATGCGGGCGATTCGGATTTGTCTCACCAGACCCCAGTTATTCAAAACCCAGCTTCGGGCGATTTACCGGGCTTCGGCTCACGGGAACGCGGCGATCATGTTTCCGATGATCAGCGACCTTGAGGAACTGCGCCGGTCCAAAGCTATTGCCAAGCAGGTGCGGGAAGAGCTGTCGGCGGAGGGTATTGCCTTCAATCCCGATACGCCGATAGGTATTATGATAGAAACGCCGGCTTCTGCGGTGATCAGCGATTTGCTTGCCAAAGAAGCGGATTTTTTCAGCATCGGCACTAACGATTTGACCCAATATACCCTTGCGGTTGACCGGCAAAACGAGTCGATTCGGGAGTTCTGCGACGTTCACCATGAGGCTATTTTACGGCTCATCCGCACGACCGTAGAGAACGCTCATAAAGCGGGCATCTGGTGCGGCGTCTGCGGTATGCTCGGGGCGGACCCTGACCTGACGCAAACCTTCGCGGACATGAAGATGGACGAACTGTCGGTTGAACCCTCGTATATTCTGAAACTTCGCCGGCGGATTGCGGAACTATAAGGAGCGTGTTACGCCGCAAAAAATAGTATTTTTAGATATTGACGGTACGCTGATGGGAGCGGACGGCATTGTCCCGCCCTCAGCATTGACCGCCTGTCGGGAAGCCCGCAGACAAGGGCATTTGCTCTACATCTGTTCGGGCCGTCCCCGCTCGATTATCAGCGATGCCGTGCTTGCCATAGGTTTCGATGGGATCATCAGCTCCGGAGGGGCTCGCATCGAGACCGGCGGCGCGGTTATTTTCGATACCGTGATGCCGGCGGAAACGGTAAAGCAGATTACCGCGTACTTGCATAATCTGCAATGCGGTTTTTCCTTTGAAACTAACAATTCGGTCTTATCGAACCGCTACTTTCTGAATCATTGGGAAACGCTCAAACGAAATTTTGCCGGTATGCCCCAAGCGAATGTAGTGGACGATCTGCTTTCCAGAATGTCAAAAGACGTCCTGCCGGAGGATCCGTCAGATTTCTCCTATGTCGGCGTTAATAAAATCGTGTTTGTCGGGAGTCCGGGCGTATCTTTTGAGGCTTTGTCAAAGACGTTTGCCGGCGTATGCGAGCTGTTTCACGGTTCTATTCCCTTTAGCGGTAAGGAAGGCGGTGAAATCGGTCCTTTGGGCGTTCATAAAGGCTCGGCAGTCAAAAGGATAGCGGAGCATTACGGCATCCCGCTGGCGGATACGATTGCCTTCGGCGATAGCGATAACGACCGCACCATGATCGAAGCTGTAGGCATCGGAATCGCTATGGGAAACGCCGATGACGCCCTCAAAGAAATTGCCGATGACGTAACGGCTTCCCTCAAAGAAGACGGACTTTTCAAAGGTTTTAAAAAATATGGGCTGATATAGACTCGTTTATCAGTTTCTCCAAATTAGAATTGTTATTCTAACATTTTTGCCCGTTCAAAAGCCGCGTTTACGGCGTTCATCACGGTTCCCCGAAACGCGCCGTTTTCCAGCGCGGCTATGCCGGCTATCGTAGTGCCTCCCGGGGAGGCGACCATGTCCTTGAGTTCTCCCGGATGTCTGCCGGTCTCTTTGACCATAGCCGCAGACCCGAGAACGGTTTGAGCGGCATACCGCAAAGCCCGATCCCGCGGAAGCCCGACTCTGACGCCGGCATCGGCTAAGGCTTCAATGAATAGGTATACAAAAGCCGGTCCAGAACCTGAAAGCCCAGTCGCGCCGTTTAGATACTGCTCCTCGATGCGGTCTACCATGCCTGCATGGGCGAGGATTTTTTCTAGTTCTCCGGCGGATTCAAGGCTCACCTCCGGCGAAGGCGAAAAGGCGATGACCCCCTGCCCGATGAGCGCAGGCGTGTTGGGCATAATCCTGATTACCGGCGGATTGTCGTTCCAGACAGACCCTCGCAGAGTCTCCTGAATCTTGGCGATAGTCCATCCGGCGGCAATGGAAACCAGCGCCGCCGGCTTGCTTGAACCAGTCCGTTCCTTTACAGCCGGAGCTATCTCCTGCAATACCGCGCCGAGTACCTGAGGCTTTACCGCAAGGAAGACAAAATCCGCCTCGCCGACGGCTTCGATGTTTGAATCGTATACCTTTCCGCCGATGATTTTTGCCGCCTCCGCCGCTTTTATCCGGTCTATATCGGTAAAGCCTATACTGCTCCCTCCGATAATCCCTGCCGCTCCTTTCATTAAGGCGGTTCCCATATTTCCACTGCCGATACAAGCGATTTTCATTTTTTTCTCCATATTATTACGCTGGCGTATAGTTCGCTGGCGTACAGATTTGTCCCTGATACAACAGCTTAGGATACACAACAATCCCAAGTTTTTTCTCCAAAAGAGCAAATCGCCGCAGTTCTTCCTCATCTCCGATGGTGACCATAGTACCCCGGTTGCCCGCCCGGGCGGTACGTCCCGCCCGGTGTATATAGGCTTCCCCGTTATCCGGGACATCCAGAGCCACGACGTAGCTGATGTCAGGAATATCCAATCCGCGGGCGGCAAGGTCGCTGGACACCAGCGTCCGGCATCTGCCGGCTCTGAAATCCTCTACGGCTCGTTTCCGCACCTGCTTATCCAGATCGCCTGAGAGACCTGCCGCGCCGATGCGGCGATATTGCAGTTGAGCAACAATCGTTCCTACTTCTCTGCCCTTAGCGGTAAAGACGAGGACTTTCTTTGCCTTTGATGCCGCGATAAACGAACACAAAGTACGAATCTTTCGCCGAGGCTCGCTGAACAACGCCCAATGGCTGATCCGCTCCCGGAGTATTTCTTGGGCTTCACTTTCCAGTACAGCTACTGGATTACCCATCAGGGGAAGCAATCGCTCCCGGCTTCGCTCGGACATAATAGTAGCGGAACACGCGGCGGTCTGCCGTATTGGGTTTACTCGTTTTACCAATTCCAGAGTATCCTTAAACAGCTCATCCGCGATAAGCCGATCCCCTTCGTCAAACGCTAAGGCGGTTACTCGGCTTAGTTTCAGCTTTCTCATCTGTTCCAATTGCAAAAGCCGGGCTGGATTCCCGACGATAACCGCAGGCTTCTCCTTCCGCAGAGTCTGAATCTGCCTGCTCATGCTGGCGGAACCGATAATAAGACTGACCTTTAGAGAAGAGTCTTTCAAGAGAAAATCAGCTTCCTGCTTAATCTGAGAACAGAGTTCCAAAGTCGGCGCCAGAATAAGCAGTTTAGGGAGGTCATCCTGAACAAGCCTCTGGAACAGCGGAAGAAGATAGGCGAAGGTCTTTCCCGTGCCGGTGGCGGACTGAAACAGTACGTTTTCTCCCGCAGAAAGCCGAGGAATTACCAGCTCCTGTATCTCGGTAGGAATTTTGATATTCCGTTCAGACAGCCGGGCGGTGAAAAAAGCGGAAACTCCCGCGTCTTCAAAGGTTTTTTTCGATTCAGTCATCCTATCATCCTTGCCGCGGGTTTTCGGTACTTTTCATACTGGACTATCATAGAATCGATGAACCGCTCTATCGAATAATTTTGAGACAGCTCCGCGGAACGGAGTCCCATCCGTTTTTTTAGTTCGGAGTCCGCCAACACCTCAACCGCTTTTTCCCATAACCGGCAGTCGTCCTCGACTGCCCAGCCGTTTTCGCCGTTGATCACCATGTCGGCGATGCTGATGTCCGCGGCCGCCACAATAGGCAGTCCCGCGGCGAGGACTTCGATGAAGGTAATAGGATGCACTTCGCTATGAGACGCGCTCATAAATATATCCGCTCCAATATAGGCTTGCCTGATTTCATCGGTCCAGCGGAGATAGCCGGTGAAAACCAATGCCGGGCTGATGCCCAGCTCATACCCGTAGGCTTCCAGTTCCCGGCGATCAGGACCGTCTCCAGCCAATACCAGCTTGGTTTTGGGACGGCGGCGGCGAATCTCCTTAAAATTGTGTATCAAAACCTGAATGTTTTTCTCCGTGCCAAGACGCCCGACAAAAAGGATTACCTCATCGTCCTGTTCAATTCTGAAGCGTTTCCGAAAGTCCGCCCCGCCCCGGATTGCCTCTTCGGAGCGGTCGTAGAATGGGGAGAGATCAATCCCGTTAGGGATTACCTCAACCGGCTTAGTATAGCGGATTTCCCGCAAAAAGTCCTGAATCTTTCTGGACGGCGCAATAATGCATTGCTGACCGCGGAGAACGCGATTTATAAAAACAGAGGGGAGCCGCTTTTTCAGCAATGGTTCAATAAGAGGCGTAAAAAAGGGAATATAATTAAGATAATCAGGGTAATAGGTATGCAGAGTATGAATAGAGGGGATATGCAGTATTTTGCTCACCCGCCGCGCTCCGATATAAAGGCTGAATTCAGAATGAGTATGAATAATATCGAGGTTAAGGTTTCTGGCGATATTAACCACCTGCTTTTCAAGAAAAACTCCGATCCGATGCTGAGGCTCTTTGGGAAACCGAATGGATCTAACCCTGAAAACCCCTTCTTCAGATACCGCCTTAGGGTGCTGGACCGTAAAAATATAGACCCTATGCCCTTGTTTTTCCAATCCGGCTTTTAATGTCCGTATCACCGTAACAAGCCCGTTCACCTGGGGCGTATAGGTATCGCTGAAGATACCGATGTTCATAAAAACTCCTCGCAACATTTTTAAAATATACCTGACCGCCCTGGGTTACTTAAAAAAACGTCAATTCAATAATACCCTAATAAACCGCGAATTACACGAATAATTTTTACTATATTCGTGTTTATTCGCGATTGCCTCTAGGCTGAAAGAGGAGGCAGTTCGGTAGTATCCCGCTTCGACGGGAAGATAAAGGTAAAGATAAGGTATACGACAAGCGCGCAGACCAAACCCGGAATCACCGCCTGCGCTTCCCATCCGAAAAAGGTCATGCCCGGGATGAGTTTGCGCTCGAACATTACCGAAACTACACTGCCCACAATCAGAGAGGCAATGGTTCCAGCGGTAGAAGATTTTTTCCAATAATGCCCGATAACATAGGGAAAAAACGCCCCAGCCGCGCGCAAGGTAAAAGAGAACATCAGGAGCTGGATGATGCTTGCCGCATTAAGCGCGACAATAAGCCCGAACGCGCCTACGATGACCATAGTTATTTGAGTCACCCGCATCACTTCCTGATCCGAAGCGGATTTTTTGATGTACTGTTTGTAAATATCGTTGCCGAAAATCGACCCTGCGCCCAAAAGGTCTGAGTCCGCGCTGGACATCGTCGCGGAAATAATGCCGGAAAATAAAAACCCCACAATCACCGCAGGCATCGTAAGCGTCGCAAGAACCGGCAAAGAATACCGCGCGCCCTGAGCGAGAATCGTCTCAGAGGAAACTTTGCCCATATTCACTAAGGCGAGGGTAATAATCCCAAGAATAGTCGGCACAAACGCGTAAATCCCATTCACCGCCGCCGCGATAATCGAACCCTGCCGGGCGGCTTTTCCGTCCCGGGCGGAGTAATACCGGGATACCGCTTCCTGCCCCACCGTGAAGGTCGCCACATACATAATGATCAACGCGATAATAGCCTTGGGACCCCCGATGCCTTTAAAAAGATCAAAGGTTTCAGGCGGCACATTCGCGACCACCTGCTCCCACCCTCCGGAAAATCTCAGCGCGAACGGCACCGCGATGAGCATCCCCGCGACGATAAGCCCGATCTGCACGAAATCGGTAATCGCCACGCTCCACATTCCGCCCATGACCGCATAAGCCGTTACCACAATGGCGACTACCACCAACGCCACCTTCCCGTTTATGCCGAGCATCACCGAAATAATCGTAGCGGACGCCATAAACTGCCCGGCCGTAAGTCCGATCAAAGGCAGAAACATGGTCACCGACGTGAAAACTCCCGCGATCCGGCCGTACTTCCGGCGGAAATACTCAGGCACGGTCTTCACTTCGGAAGCCCGGATTTTCGGCGCCAGAAAAGTAAGGATGATAAACGCTAATCCCATCGTAAGCACATACCAAGCCGCGCTTAACCCCCACTGAGACCTTCCCAGACTGCTGGCGTTTTCCACTACGCCCAGAGAGCTTCCGCCTCCGATTTCGGTAGCGGCTAGGGTTCCCGCCATGAGAATCGGTCCCATCCGGCGTCCCGCCACCATAAAGTCGCTGGTCGATTTAATCCGCTTGGACGAATAATACCCGACCAACAGCATCCCGATCATATACAAGATCACAATGATCACAACCGTAACTTGCATATCTTTCCTCCTCGATCAAAATAGGTATCTTTTCATAGTATATGAAAAGATAAAAAAAGCAAGCATTTTTTAACAGGGTACGCTAAAAATAAGTTCAGTTCCCTTGCGCCCCGCGTTTCCCGGATTTTTTTCCTCTTGCATTTCTAAAGGGTTATGCTATATATTGATTCAAAAGCACATCATACATGATAGCTGTAACGAGTGAAAGAGAAAAGCTGATCCTCGATAAACTTTCCGCAGACGGAGCGGTTTCAGTGTCCGCGCTGGCGCAGGAATTGGGCTTATCGGAAGTGACCATCCGTTCCGACTTGAAGTCCCTTGAAGAGTCAGGCTGGCTGAACCGGAAACGAGGTAAAGCCGCCCCCAGTATGCATCCGAATATCCTTGAACGCCAGCGGGAACGGCGGGACGAGAAAAACGCCATCGCCCAAGCCGCGGCCGCGCTGATTCGGAACGGAGACGTCATTATGATCGAAGCCGGAACCACAACAGCGCTCATCGCTAAGTACCTCTGGGGAAAGCGGGACATTCACGTCGTTACCAACTCGACGCTGTTTTTTTCCTACGCCCGCCCATGCCCGAACCTGCAAATCACCATGACCGGCGGCGAGTTCAGGCGGGCTACCGAATCCTTAGTGGGTCCCATCGCGCTGGAAACCATCGGACGCCTCAATGTGCGGCTTGCTTTCGTAGGAACCGACGGGTTCACCCGGGACCGGGGCATGACAACCAACCTCGTGGAGGGAGCGGAAATCGTCAAAGCAATGAAACGGCACGCCGAAACTACGGTTTTACTGGCGGATTCCGGCAAATACGGAAAAATCGGGTTTATGCGGGTGTTTCCGCTGACCGAAATGAACCTGATTTTGACCGATAACCGGCTGACCGATGAAGCCTTGCAGGAATTAACCGCCGCAGGACTAATGGTCCAGCGGGCGGCTGTCTAAGCCCGGATCGACGGGACTTGCGGTATACGCTGATATTTTGAACTACCCTCTGATATTTTGAAGCGCGGCTCTGATACATCTTGCATTGATGTTGAAACTTTGCTATTATATAAAAGGGAGCCTTAGTAGCATGAAGAAATTTGTGGTTAAAGATATTCCGGCTGAAAGTTTTTTTTCACAGCCGATGTACGCGGAGGAGCAGTTTATTATAGCCTCGCCGGAAATACCGTTTTCAAGCGATTTGAGAGCGGCTCTGGAAGAGTGGAAATTTACGGAAGTATACAGCGACGGAGAGCCGAGAGACAGTTCTTTTTCTCAAAACGCCGATATTGCTAAAGCCGCCCAGCGGCTCTTGAGCTTGGATTCCGGCAATCGGGATGCGTTGCTCAGATACGCCAATGAGTTTTACCGGCTGTTCCAGAAATATACGGAAGAGCTGTTTGCTCAGGCATCCCAAGAGCAGGAACTGAACTTTGCGGCTATAACCGATAATGTTCAGACAATATGCAGTGTGATAAAGTATGACCGGCGTCTCTTGCTCTGGGTTCAAAAAAATCATGAACCGCAACATGATGATAATTATCAGGTATCCCATGCGGTTAAGTCCATGATCCTTGCCGTTATGATCGGTCTCATGGTCAAACTGGCGGAGCCGCGCCTTATCGAGCTTGGCGTAGCCGCTCTGCTCCATGAAATCGGTATGGCGAAAGTACCGTCCCGGCTCTATCTCACCAAGTGGACCCTCACCCCGGAAGAGCGGAAAACCATCCTCACCCACCCGATTTTAGGTTATAAACTGCTCAAAGCCTCCAGCTTTCCTCCCGGAGTCTGCCTCGCCGCGCTGGAACACCACGAACGGGAAAACAGCGCCGGCTACCCTCAAAAACTGACCGGCGATAAAATCAGCCTTTTCGCAAAAATCATCGCGGTGGCTTGTTCCTACGAAGCCCTAACTACTCACCGCCCCTATAAAAAGGCGAAAGACAAGCATACCGCCCTTATGGACCTCCTCAAAAACGAGGAAAAGCAATACGACGACACCATAGTTCGCGCCTTGGTGGCCGCTCTTTCTGTGTATCCTATCGGACTGTATGTACTCCTTTCAAACGGTAAGAAGGGTCAGGTAGTGGATATAGACCCCGCAAACCCGCGGTTTCCGGTTGTGCAGGTCTCAAGAACAACGGTACAGACTAATCAGCAGGTATCGATTGTCCGCCCTCTTAAAAAAGAAGAAATTATCGTTTAACCGCGTATGGAGGACCCCTTACCCCCGATAGTGTTTATCTGTAGCATCATACTCCTGAGAGGTTTCCTCGTTTTGATGGAAACGGCTTTTATTTCGTCCCGAAAGGCCCGGCTGAAAGCGAGGGCTGAAAGCGGCAACCAAAAGTACCGCAGAGTCTTAGAAGCAATGGAACAGCACGTCCTTTATGTAGGGTCCCTAAGAATCGGCATTATCTTTCTGGGAATTCTTGCCGGAGTTGCCGGAGGGCTGACTATTGTCCAGTCTCTGGAACGATGGCTCTCGGCTTTTCCGTGGATTCCTCCCGCGCCTTGGGGGATGGGGCTTGCGGGAATTATCGGAACCGGAGGAATTACGTGTATCGCTGTTTTGGTAGGAGAGGTTATCCCCAAGCAGATCGCGCTTATTGACCCGGAACGGATCGCTCTGGGGACTCTGCCTATCCTGCGTCTGCTGACCGGCGTTTGCAAGCCGATACTCATGCTGTCTGTCGGTTTTTCCCGGGCCCTTCTTACCGCGTTGAGGATCGATACGAATGTATCCGAAGGCATGACCGAAGATGAATTGCGGATCGCCTTAATGGAGGGAGAAAAATCGGGAATTGTGGAAAGCGAAGAACGAACCATGGTTGAAGGAGTGTTTTACCTTGGGGATCGTCCTGTGGGATCGTTTATGATTCACCGGTCGGAGATCGTCTGTCTGGACCTGAACGAAACCCCGGAAACCATACGCAGTACCGCGCTGGAACACCGTAATCAGCGGTATTTCCCGGTGGCGGACGGGAATTTGGATGAAATCGCCGGGGTAGTTTCGGTGCAGGACATTCTAATCGCCTGCTTGGACGGTCCGTGGCGGGGCATGAAATCCGTTATGAAGCCGCCGTTCTGTGTGCCTGAGACCATGTCCGCATTGAAAGCCTTTGAAGCCTTCAAAAAAGGAGAAGCCGATTTCCTGCTGGTAATGGATGAATACGGAGGTTTCGCCGGCGTTCTTTCCATCGGCAACTTAATCGAGGAAATCGTAGGTCAGCTTTCCGCGTCGGCTCGCGAGGAAACCGGCATTATCAAGCAGGAAGATGGGACTTATCTCGTAGACGGAAGCGTCAATATTGACGAAGCCGCGGAAACGCTGGGCATGGCAAGTCTGCTGGGGGAACATCCGGCATACCGTACCGTAGCGGGATTCATCTTGAGCCTTACCGGAGAAATCCCCCGAACCGGAGAACGTTTTGAATATGGAGGGTATCGGTTTCAAGTGGTTGACATGGACGGCAATCGTATTGATAAAATATTGATCCATCCGCTTGAGTTCCGTTAAAACGCCGCGGCTATGGCATATAAAGAAGAATGGTTTAACGAGGAATATCTTTGGCAACAGTTTGCGCCGATTATGTTCGACGCCAAGCATTGGGAGGAGGTTCCGTCCGTCGCCGATGGGATAACCCGGCTTGCGGACTTGAATCTCTACGGCGAACGTCCTATCTCCGCGCCCGGTCCGCGTCTGCTTGATCTCTGTTGCGGATTCGGGCGGGTCAGTCTGGAGCTTGCCCGCCGGGAATTTCTTGTTACCGGCGTAGATATTACCCAAGCGTATCTGCAAACCGCCCGGGAAGATGGGGAATACGAACATCTTGCGGTTGAATGGGTTCGGTCTGATATACGGTCTTTCAAACGTCCTAATTTTTTCGATGTGATAATCAATATATATATTTCTTTCGGCTATTTTGAGAATCCTGAGGACGATAGGCAGGTAGTGCAAAACGTCTTCGATTCTCTTAAACCCGGGGGAACCTTTATCATGGAAACTCTGGGTAAGGAAATCGCGGCTCGGAACTTCGTGGAACGCGAATGGTTTCCTAAGGCGGGGTTTACGGTACTGACTGAATACGCCGCGCTGGATTCTTGGAGTACCCTGAAAAACCGGTGGCTACTCTTTAAAGACGGGAAACAAATAATAGAACGAACCTTTACTCAGCGGCTCTACGCGGCTTCAGAACTGCGCCGGCTTTTGCTGGATGCCGGTTTCGCTTCGGTAGAGGTCTACGGCGATTGGAACGGCGCGCCTTATAATCAGCAGGCGGAGATGCTGATTCTTGCCGCCCGTAAAAGATAAGCCCTTGCCATACCGAGACCCTGCTGATATGCTTACGGATAACGGTCTTGCAAGGCTTGGTTTTTATGAAGATAGGTATTGATACCTTCGCGTGCGAAGGCGGTAAAACGGCGATAGGCGTGTATGTTACCCAGTTATTGAGAAGAATACCCCCTTCGGGCGCGCTTTTTGAATTATTCGGTTGGGATTTCGAGCGGTTTGCGTACAGCGAAGCCGCGCCGGATTTGGAATTCGTTCCCCGATGCCGTATTACCGGAAAAACCGCTAATATACTGTGGCATCTTCTTAAATATCCGCAGTTTGCCCGGGACCGGGGATATGACGCGTGTTTTTTTCCTTCCGCTCATAGGCGGCTTCCCTATACATCGCCCTGTCCCGTTATCGGAGCGGTCCACGATATGGGATGGATAACCAAAAAAGCCGATGAACCCTTGGATATACTCAGGCGTCCTGCGCTTGCCGCGTCTCTTAGGCGGCTGGATCGTATTATCGCCGTGAGCAACTGGATTAAGCAGGAATTGGTAGCCCTTGCGGGAGTTAAGGAGTCTCTGATCGAGGTGGTTCCTAACGGCATAGATCATACGGCTTTTTATCCCCGTCCGCGGAACGAGGAAAGCGTAGTTCTCATTCAGCCTTTCAGTTTCCGCCGTCCCTATGTGTTGTGCATATCCCGAATCGAGCATCCCGTAAAAAACCATGTCCGGCTGATTCAGGCTTTCAGTATTTTCAAGGAACAAACGAAGTATCCTCATCGCCTCGTACTTGCCGGAGCCGACGATTATCAGGCGGAGAAGGTAAAAGAGTCCGCCCAGATGTCGCCCTATAAAAACGATATATTCTTTACCGGTCATTTTCCGATAAAAAATCTTCCTGAACTCTACGCGGGCGCGGATATAGTGGTGGTTCCTTCTTTATATGAAGGGTTCGGCATGGGTGCGCTTGAGGCGATGGCTTCGGGAGTGCCGGTTGCCTGCTCCAGAGCCGCCAGCCTGCCTGAAACCGCGGATACGGCCGCGCTCTATTTTGATCCCTATAACCCGGAGGATATAGCCGCCCGAATGATAACCCTCAGCACAAATCGGGACGTATACCGGGAATGTCGCAGACTTGGACTTGAACGAGCCGCGGCGTTTTCTTGGGACGCCTGCGCGAAACAGACCTTAGCGATAATCCAAGAGACAATCGGAAAGTAGGTTCTTAACAAACAGGATTTCGGCAAAAGGTCAATCAGGATAGAGAAACTGCGCGAGGTTCTCTACGCCTTCGAGATACCGGAACGTCGGGGATGAAATGAGTTTTTCATTGATGAAGAGTACCTTTCCCTGCTCTACCGCTTTGATCGTATGATAGCCCGGCCGTTTAGCGAGAACAGTAAAACTGTCCGCGGG
>JAIRPH010000053.1 GCA_031257135.1 Spirochaetaceae bacterium | reverse complement strand
CAGACAGCCCCGCAGACGAGTCCATCAGCGGCTACCGCGTCTAAACCCGCGCCCGCTCCAGCTCCGGCAAGACCAGCCGCCCCGCAGACCCAGCTCTTTGTCGGCGAGACCTTACAGGGAGCGATGGACCTGTTAGACGCTCTGGACTGGATAGCCCTAAACGCCCAGAGCGGGGGAAATTATACCATCGTTCTTGGCAAAGATTACGCCCTTCCTCCCACGGAACTTAACTACGATAAAAAAACGGTCGCCGTAACCCTTAAAAGCGCGGGAGGCAACCGCACGGTTAAGTTTGAAGGCTCAAGCCCGGCATATTCGCTCTTTATTGTCAGCCCGGGCGTTACCTTTACGCTGGAAGAGGGCGTAACCCTGTTAGGCGCGAAAAATGACGCCGCCAAAAGTCTTGTTGAGGTATCCGGTGGCAGATTCGTAATGAACGGCGGCGTTATTACCGGGAATAGTAGACGGGGCAATGGGGGTGGCGTACTTGTAAATTCCGGTACATTCACGATGAACGGCGGTACGATCAGCGGGAATACCGCCAACGGCATGGGCGGCGGGGTGTTTGTAGGTGGCACATTCACGATGAACGGCGGTACGATCAGCGGGAATACCACCAACGGCGGTGGCGGGGGCGTGGGTGCAAGTTCCGGCGCGTTCACGATGAATGGCGGCACAATCAGCGGAAACACCGCCAACGGCTCAGGGAACAGCGGCGGCGGCGGAGTGTATGTGGGTGATAAAGGCACGTTCACGATGAGCGGCGGAACGATCAACGGCAATACCAGTTTAAGCCGCGGCGGTGGGGTGTATATGTTTTCCAGCGCATTTGTCAAATCCGGTACGGGCGGGATCATCTACGGTTCCAACGCGCCGGAAGAACAGGCGAACAAGGCAAAGGATGATAGCAGTGGACACGCGGTTTACGCCAACGGCAAGAAGCGCAACACCACTGCCCGGACGTCCACGGCGATGGACAGCGGGAAGGACGGTCCGGCGGGAGGCTGGGAATAACGGACAGCGCGTAATCTGACGCCAAAGCCTTGCTCAAAAACGGGCAGGGCTTTTTTTGAGAGGAAAATGCTGTCGAGCGGGGCGAGAAGCGGCGGGCGTCGATGGGTAGGCTGTCTTGCTATAGCATATTTCCCAAAACCTATGTATAATGAAGACACTATGAAAATTAAACTTAAAATTAGTCTTATTGTTATTGCAATTCAAATAAGCGTGATTCTTTGTCTCTCGATTCTCATGCTCGGCAACGCTTCAAAACTTCAGTTGGATACTACTCAAGAGAAGCAGTCAGTATTGGCGCAGTATCAAAGCGCGCTTATTCAAGATCGCTATAATGGGTATCTTAGAGTAGCTAAAACCTTAGCCGGTATTTTTTCGGAATACCACGCGGTGGACGAGGGCGTCCGGCGCACTCGGTTTTCCGCCAATATTGATGCGGTTCTCAGCAACGAACCGAATATTGTCGGCATATTCAGCGTTTGGAAGCCCAATACTATCAATCAAAACGCTTCGGAACACGTCGGCGAAGACAGCGCCGCGCCGAATGGTCAGTTCGCTCCGTTTTTTCATAAGTTTAACGGGACGCTGACCCATACGTTCTACCCTGACTATGAGGCGGAAACCAAAAGTATGACCAATAAGCAGGTTATATCGGGACCGAAAGCGCAGGTTATCAGCGGCAGAAACGCGTACGTGGTCACCTTCACTACGCCGGTGATTAACGATAAAACGAAAGAGCTTGTCGCCGTGGTCGGAGTGGTCATCGAAATCACCGCGCTTGAGACGCTGGTTGAGGGCATACTCAGCGCGAAAAACGATATTGAGTATATGGCGGTATATACCAACAACGGAGACATCCTCGCAAGCTACCGCTCGGAACGAGTAGGCAAAAACATCCGGGAGGGAGACGCCTCCTTGTTTCTCCGCCACATGGACAAGGTTGCGGATGCGATCAAAAACAATAAGCTGATAACCGTTTCCGAGTACTCAGGCATCCTGAAAAGCGAGCTGACTATCACGATGGCGCCCTTTACTATCGGCGAATCCGGCACGGCTTGGTCTGTCGGCATTGGAACCCCGAATAGAATTATCCTCGAGGACATCAGGAAACTCACTCTTTTCACGATAATCCTTGCCGCGGCGTCCCTGCTTGCGGTAACGGGTATTATATTTGCCGTAACCGCCAAAGTCGTAAAGCCTATCATCCATGTCGCCGCGACGCTCAAAGACATCTCCGAAGGCGAAGGCGACCTCACTCAGGGCATTTCCGAAATCGGCAACGACGAAACCGCGGATATGGCGCATTACTTCAACATGACCATTGAAAAAATCCGCAATATGGTATCCGCCATTAAACAGCAAAGCGGAGACCTTGCGGAAATCGGCATCAAACTCGCCTCGAATATGACCCAAAGCGCGGCGGCGGTAAACGAAATCACCGCAACCATCCAGAGCATTAAGGGCAGAGTACTCAATCAGAGCGCGGGCGTTACCGAAACCAATACCGCCATGAAACAAATTACCGATTCTCTCGGCAAACTAAACGAGTATATAGAAAAACAAAGCGAAAGCGTCGCTATCTCCTCCTCGTCTATCGAGGAAATGGTGGCGAATATCAATTCCGTTACTCAGACGCTCATCAGAAACGCCGACAGCGTGGAGGAACTCACCCTATCCTCTGACGCAGGCCGCGCGGGCTTGCAGGAAGTCGCCGCAGATATTCGGGAAGTCGCCAGAGAATCGGAAGGACTCCTTGAAATCAACGGGGTAATGGCGAATATCGCAAGCCAAACCAACCTGCTCGCTATGAACGCCGCTATCGAAGCCGCCCACGCAGGAGAAGTCGGAAAAGGATTCGCCGTGGTCGCCGACGAAATCCGAAAACTCGCCGAGTCTTCCAGCGAGCAGTCTAAAACTATCGGCGCGGTGCTTAAAAAAATCAAAGAAAGCATCGATAAAATCACGGTCTCCACCGATAACGTCATGCGTAAGTTTGAAGCTATTGATACAGGAGTAAAAACGGTTTCAGAGCAGGAAACAAATATCAGGCTTTCTATGGAAGAACAAGGCGTGGGAAGCAAGCAGATTTTGGAAGCCATAAGCCGGCTCAACGATATTACTCGAAAAGTCGAAGCGAGTTCCGGAGAGATGCTCGAAGGCAGTAAACAGGTCATTCTGGAAAGCCGAAACCTCGAACAAGTCACCGAAGAAATCGCCAGCGGCATGAACGAAATGGCCTCAGGCGCGGCGCAGATCAATGTCTCCGTAAACAGCGTACAAGAATTAAGCGGACGTAACAAGGACAATATCGAAGCGTTGGTACAGGAAGTATCCCGCTTCAAAATAGAATAATGCTCTACAGCGGTATCGTACCGCTTTTCCACCGCCACACCGGAACCGAAAGGTCTGACGAAAAGGGATTCAGCCGGCTGAAATCCGGGAGCCAGTCATCGCCCGGATGTAACTCTTGGTAATAGCCGTCTTCAATGCCGAAGTCCTCAAGC
>JAIRPH010000066.1 GCA_031257135.1 Spirochaetaceae bacterium | reverse complement strand
CAGCCGTTTCCAAGACCTCTGCGGCTGGCTCCTCCGGGGAACGGTTGATTTCGATTATATCTGCGAATCCCTCCTGCCCGGACTGTGCGATCCTTCCGCAATCAAGCAGGACGCGCCCCCATGACCCTGTGCCGGTAACGCTCTACGAACCGTAGGCGCGTAGCGTCTGACGCCGCTCGAGGGCTTCCTAAAACCCGGACGGTTAGAGACTCTCTAACGCAGTAGTTAAAAAGTCTCTAACGCGCTGGGTAGAGAGCTATTTAGCGAATTTGAGGGAGACGATGCTCTTAGGCTCCAGCGTCAAGGCGATTTCCGTACCGGCGGTTAGGGTTTTGTCCTGCATGACGCTTTGCGCGCTGGACTCTACGCCGGTACAAGATTGAACCGGTACTGGAAGGATAATCGTTCCCGCCGAAGCCGAGTAGCCCGTATTGACGATGACCATGCTTATAGCATCCGCCGATTCATAAGCCGTAACCAATATATCCTCGCCGCCCTTAAGGGAAGCCTCAACCCGCACGGCTCCGGTTGCGTACTTGGCGTAATGGGACAAAACGTAGCCCCGGTTCAAGGGCTGTCCTGCAACGGTACCGTATTCGCCGTCTCCAAGCATACTGTAAAACCGCTTCAGATACCACCAGATATACGCGTTGAAATCCGCGGACATACAGGAATGTATCTCTTCAGCCGCCATAAGCGCGGCGGACCACGTTGAATCATAGCTGTAATTGCCTGAAGTGTTGAGCAGATGCTCGGTCATCCACACTTCTTTTCCTTTTTCCTGAGCCGACGCATACCGCTCTACGCCGCCGCCGTAAATATGCCCGCCTACAACGCTGAATCCGTCCGCCGTATTAGGATCGTTCAGCAGAGGGTCTGTAAAATTCCGTCTGAACTGAAAGGACTCGCCGGGCATGACCCGGGCAAGTTTGCCGATGTCTGAGCCGTATTGTTTAACAAAGTCCGCCATCTGCTCCGGCGTCCAATCGCAACTGTCATAATTCACCTGAATATCCGGCTCATTTTGCAGAGAGATAACGTCAACCGTCACGCCCCGATCTTTCAAACGCTGTATAAAATCTTTGAGATGCTCCGCATACTTTCCATAATTTTCAGGGAGAAGATAGCCGCCTACCGTGGAATTGTTGCTTTTCAGCTCCGCCGGAGGCGTCCACGGCGTCGCGAGAATCAGCGCGCCGTAGCTTTGAGCCTTCTTCGCGATTCCAACATAATCGTCCCACTTCGCTCGGTCGGGATATAGCATAATTCTGAAAATGTTGTATCCCAGTCCGCTGGGTCCGTAGAGGGCGTCAATATCGTCTTCGGTAAGGAGCGGAGAAGTCCAAGCATTCGACATACCGCCGAACCCGATTACCCGCTGATGTTTGACCGCCGTATTCACGGTAATTACGAAAGGTCCCGGAGGCTCCTTCGCGCCCGGGTCTCCGACGGCGGAAGGGACTTCCCGGGCGAGCAGTTCTTTTCCGTCGCCGTAGCCGACGAAGGCAGGCTTATTAAAACCGCTTCCTCCGGACAACACGGTTTTGGAACCGTCGCCGTTGCTTAACATGACGTCTTTCACATAGTAGGTTATTGCGCCGCTGACCCCGGATTTGCTCAGACCTACGCAGAAATAGAAGTCGCCCGATGCGTCTTCCCCGGGGAAATGAGCCGGATCGTATGCGGTATGCGCTTTGCCGGTTAAGGGGAACTCCAGCGTAAACCATGTATTGGGTCCTGCTCCGCCGGAGAGTACCTCCAAAGCGGAATCAGACCCGTACAGATTGGTTACGATATAAGGTCCGTTTTTATCGGTTGAGCCTGATCCGTAATCGATGAAGGCGAGGGACTCTTCCTGCGAGAAATCCTCCCGCGTATACGCTCCCAATGCTCGGGCTCGGGCGGCGGACTTGTAATGCTCGCGGTCAACGAGAAATTTGGCGGCGATCTTGGTATACGCGCCGAAGGTTTCGCCCGGCGGGAGGGTAAACTTATACGCCGCAAACGCGCCGTTTACCGCGGTAATCTTTTCAACGCCTTTCACGGATTCGGCGGCGGTTTTCTTTGCCGGGGCTTGAACCTCCGTTGCAGAACGGGCGTACATAATCCCCGGCGCGACCATCCCCGCCAAAAGGCTCAACGTCAAAATTCTATACATCATAAGGGTTTCTCCTTGTTCGGGTTAGTATAACGGCGCATATCTTTTTTACTATAGGTGTTTTCCCTTAATGCCGTCATAGGCGTTTCTTCTTAGAGAGTATCGGCGCCCCGCTTGGGCTGAGGCTTGACAAGGTAAAAAATATCAGTATAGTGACGGTTGTCAAGCCCGGCGTATTGACGTTGTGCGGATGTTGAACTAATGACTAAAAATCTTACCGTAGGCAATCCTGCGTTTTTAATTTTCTCTTTTGCGGTTCCGCTTTTAGTGGGGAATCTTTTTCAGCAGTTTTATAATATGGCTGACGCCTTTATCGTCGGGCGAACTCTGGGGATGGACGCGCTTGCGTCGGTGGGCTGTACGGGGAGCATTAACTTTCTCATCCTCGGTTTTATGATGGGCTTTACCCAAGGGGCGTCGATTGTCACGTCTCAGCGGTTCGGCGCGTCTGACGCTTCGGGGGTGCGCCGCAGTTTTGCGGTTTCCGCGGTCTTAGGCGTTGCGGTAACGCTCGGTCTTATGGGGATAAGCGTTATGTCCGCCCGGCCCCTGCTGATTTTTCTTCGCACAGACCCGAAGATTCTCGATGCGGCTTATTCGTATATTATCGTCATTTATTGGGGAATACCGGCGACTCTCTTGTTCAACCTCTGCTCAAACATGATGCGCGCTGTAGGAGATAGTTTTACTCCGCTGGTATTTCTGATAATCGCCTGCGTCATCAACATCATTCTGGACTATGCGTTTATCCGGGGCTTTCATACCGGGGTTGAAGGGGCGGCGTACGCGACGATAATCGCTCAGGTTATTTCAGGACTGCTGTGTATTCCGGTTATCATAAAAAAACTGCCTATCCTGCGGATTACGAAAGAAGATTGGAAGCTGAACCCGAAAGAGATTTGGGAGCATTTTCGGGTCGCTATGCCGATGGGATTTCAGATGAGCATCATTGCCATTGGGATTGTGAGCGTTACCTTCGCGCTTAACGGACTGGGGATCGTTGCGGTAGCGGCTTTTACTGCGGCTCAGAAAATCGATATGGTAGCCGGGATGCCCTTAGGCTCTTTCGGCGCGGCAATGACCACCTTTACCGCTCAGAATTACGGAGCGAGGAAAATCGGCCGGATTCGGAAAGGCGTCATCCAATGTTGCCTTATGTCTTGTTCTTTCGGCATATTCATGGGCGTCCTCTTTTTCTTTGCAGGAGATCGTTTTGCCGCGGTCTTTCTGAAAGAAGAAGCCGAAGCGATAGGCTTGGCTCATACTTATCTTAAAGTGATCGGCTGTTTTTATGTGTTACTAGCCTGTCTGTTCATATTCCGGCAGACTCTGCAAGGCTTAGGAGACAGCCTTGTGCCGACCATCGCAGGCGTTATGGAACTGGCGATGCGGACATTCGCGTCGATCATTCTGTCCGATAGGTTCGGTTTTATCGGGCTTTGCTTTGCCAGTCCTCTTGCCTTTTTGGGCGCGTGTATTCCGCTGACCATTGCGATTACGCTGACCCTGAAAAAGCTCCTCCGCAAAGCCATAGGCAAACGGTGAAATACGGTCCCGCTAGAAAAATCATCCCTTGATTTGACAAGAAAAATATAATATGTTATACCTAATATAAAACGTTAAGAGGAAAAACCATGAATACTAAAGAATTACGACCGGTTATCCGGGTTATAGAAGAAAGATGCGTCAACTGTCACCGCTGTATCATGGTTTGCCCGGTGAAAATGTGCAATAACGGCTCCGGAAAAGCGGTTGTCTCCAACCCGAACCTCTGCATCGGGTGCGGCGATTGCATCCACATTTGCCGGCACGGCGCGCGGATAGGACTCGATGATTTCGAGCAGTTTATGGCGGACATCAAGGGCGGAACCTCGATGGTTGCCATCGTCGCGCCGGCGATGGCCGCAAGTTTCGGCGGAGAATACCTCAAATTCAACGGATTCTTGAAAAAAATCGGCGTCAAAGCGGTTTTTGACGTCAGTTTCGGGGCGGAACTCACGGTTAAGTCCTATCTCACCTACCAAAAAAAGAAAAAGCCCCCTTTTATTATCGCTCAGCCTTGTCCAACGCTGGTCACCTTCATAGAACTCTACCGGCCACAGCTTATCCCCTACCTTGCGCCGGCGGACAGCCCCATGGTGCATACCATGAAGATGATCAAACGTTTTTATCCTCAATATGCAAACTGTAAAATAGCGGCAATTTCGCCGTGCTACTCGAAACGCCGGGAATTCGACGCCGTGGGCATCGGCGATTACAATGTCACCTTCAAGTCCATTCAAGCCTACCTCGACGGGACCGGAGATGCGATCAGCCGCTACGAGTCAAGCCCCTACGATAATCCCCAAGCGGAACGGGCGGTCTTGTTTTCGTCTCCCGGCGGACTTATGCGTACCGTCGAGCGGTATGACGAAAACGCTACCGCTCACACCAGAAAAATAGAGGGAAACCCTGAAGTCTACGATTACCTTGCAGGTTTGGTACAGAATATCAAAACAGGGAGTCCGCCGATATACTCGCTCATAGACTGCCTCAACTGTAAAATGGGATGCAACGCAGGTCCCGGCACCTTAAATCAGGATAAGCACCTTGACGAGCTTGACCGCAAAATCGAAGCCCGCAGTCAGGCGGCTCAAGCGTTTTACAAAAAGAAGCCTACTCCGTTTTCAAAGCGCAACCTTGAACGGACTCTCAACAAGTATTGGGAGGAAGGCTTATACGCCCGCTCTTATACTGACCGTTCTGAAGTCTTCAAGCGAAACGTTAAATTCCCGTCCTCTAAGGAGATTGAAGCGGTATATCAATCTATGTATAAAACAACGCCCGCGGATATGTTGAACTGCGCGTCCTGCGGCTACGACAGTTGCGAGCAGATGGCGGTGGCAATCATCAACGGCGTAAGCCGCCGGGAACATTGCCGGCATTACATCGAAGCCCAAAGACGGATCGCAAACGATCAGCACAAAGCGGAAATTCAGCAGGTCACAGAGTCCGTATACGGACATACGGTTACAGAAATGCACAAAAGCATCGACGGCATCGGGATTTTGTCTAAGCATATCAACGAAACCGTGGCGGCCGTGCTTAAATCTTCCGCCGCGATTGAAGAAATGGTCAAAAATATTCACTCTATTCATGCTACCTTAGAACATAACGCGCAAACGGTTATCAAACTGAACAACTCTTCTATGGAAGGGAAAAACCGCATCCTGAAAATCGGAGAGCTTATCGCCGGCGTATCGGCTCAGTCGGACGTGCTTATCGAAGCCTGCCGCGTTATCGGCAACATCGCCGACGAGACGAGTATCCTCGGCATGAACGCCGCAATAGAAGCCGCGCACGCCGGCGAAGCCGTAGGCAAAGGCTTTGCGGTAGTTGCCGGGCAAATCCGGCACCTTGCGGACAGCTCCGGCAAACAAGCCGGCGAAATAGAAAAAAGCCTCAATGACATTAAGAGCCTTATCGACAGTTCCGGAGAATCCTCGGCTCAAGCTCAAACCCAGTTCGACCTGATCGTCTCTCTCGTCGAGACGGTAAAAAACGAAGAAATGCGTATCAAAGACTCAATGGAAACCCAAAACCGGGGAGGACAGGAAGTTTTAAACGCCTTAAACGAGGTAAATCAGCTTATCCTCAAAATCAAGGACGAATCGGCAAGCCTTTTGGATTCCGGTAAAATGGTTCTTGAAGACATCAACGCGCTGAAAAAAGTCTCTCAAAAGTAATGCCGGTTTAGCCGGCAGACCGGCGGTCCCGCAAGGCGGTTTCCGCCGCTAGATAAGGCTTGCGCCGCCGCGCGTCCCGCCGAAAGTCCCCTTCTCGCCCTTGTAGTTTTCCTCCTCCCCTGTTTTTCGATGTTCTACGAAGTTTTTATAGAGTTCTACAAAGTTTCTGTAGAGTTCTACGAAGTTTTTATAGAGTTCTACAAAGTTTTCGTAGACTTCTACAAAGTTTCTGTAGAGTTCTACAAAGTTTTCGTAGACTTCTACAAAGTTTCTGTAGACTTCTACAAAGTTTTCGTAGACTTCTACGAGATTTCTATAGAGTTCTACAAAGTTTTCGTAGACTTCTACGAGATTTCTGTAGAGTTCTACGAAGTTTTCGTAGAACTCTACAAAATTTCTGTAGAACGCCCTGCGTCCTCGCTATTACCCGCTCCAAAGGCCGCATACAACCAGAACGTTATGTATTACGCTTTCTCAAACACCGCTTCCTTGTCTAAGGGGTACAGAGGACGCCGGACTTTTTGGTAAGGAATAGTTTCCAGTATTTCGTTGGAACAGCCTCGGGAGGTTGCTAGAATCGCCCGGGCGGCGATGGAGCGGAAACACGGCTCAAGGTAGCCCAGCTTCACGGCTACGAGGCAGTAATCTTTAGGATTTATCCCAAGCGCGGGAAGCAAGGTTTCATCTCCAAAGCCTATGTGCTTGGACGTAACCGTAATACGCAGATTCCGAAAGGAAACCAAAACCAAATCCGCCTTATAGGGACCGAATCCTCTGACAATCCGCTCAACCCGCGCCCGCAGGGGAATCTTTTTCCCGTTTATGGTATCCCAGTTGCCTCCGAGGGTAATATCCGCAACGGCTCCCGCGCCGGCTTTGATGCAGACCGCCGCCGCGGGAGCGTCGTAAAAACCGCTGTACAAAAGCGGAGTCGGCAGTTTATCCGCGGTATCTAAGGTTTCCATGATCTGTTCAAGGAGGTCTGTCGCGTCGCCGGCGGCTCCTGCCGTAGGATTATCCCCGGAATCGGACACAAATACCGGGGCTTGCCCTTGCTCGAGAACCGCGGTATAGGCGGTCTTGAGAGCCTGAAGCGAATCGTAATGCTCAACTCGGAATGTGAAGTCTTTGCGGCGGGACCAAAAGGCTTCGGCTAAGGCTTGGGCGGTTTCCTCGCCGAGCGCAGGCTCATCCAGAGTCGTTACCAGCGCGGAGGCGGCGTTATGTTCATCGTCCGCCCAGGGAAAGCCCAAGAGGAACGACGCGGCTTTAACTCCGGGCTTTTGTTCAGCCTGACGGCAGGCTTCGATGAGGGACGCCATAGGCTCCGCTTCGGATTCGGATTTTTCTCCGGCAATGAGCATAGGAATTCGGCGATATGCGGTGCGGAGTTTCCTGCCGGTTGAGAGGCTTTCCAAGAGCATCTTCGCGGCATGAACGCCGGTTTCCCGGCAGTCGGTGTGAGGCGCGGTTTTATAGCCTGCGAATCCGTCGATACTCGCGAGCATATCGGGCGTGATAGTAGCGTGCATATCGAGAGCCGCGGTAAAGGGCGCGTCCGGCAGGAGTTTCCGAATCGCCGCCGCTAAGTCTCCTTCGGCGCATCCTAGTCCTGCTACCTTCATTGAGCCGTGGAGGGCGAGGCATATTCCGTCGATGGGACCTTCTTCCAAAGCGTTTTTAATCCGCTGGATGAAGGCGTTTTTAATCCGCTGGTAAAACGAAGCGGAAACCACTCCGTTAGGGACCGCTCTTGCGAGGACGGTCGGCGCAAGTTTGCACCGCGCCGCTTTGAGGGTTTCGATAATGCCGGTAGACGAGTAATAGGGAAACATCCCCAGTTCCAGCATAGCGTATCCGTAGAAAACCGCAAAGTCTTCTTCTCCGGTGACGATAGGGTTCAGCGTATTAGATTCATGATTCATGCCGCCGACAATAATCCGCATAGAGACTCCTTATTCTTTCAAAGCCCCTTCTCCAAAGCCTTTAATAAGCTGGGCGTGGAAAAAGGTATAGAAAACGATCATCGGCAGGATGCCGATAACCAGCGAAGCGTATTGCAGTCCGTATTCGATGTTCTGTCTTCCCGCAAACTGAGTAATCGCCACGGGCAGACTTTTTAGGGCGATCTTATTGGTAAAGACGAACACGAACAGGAATTCGTTCCAGTGGCGGAGAAACGAAAGGATCGCCATGGTGGCGATAACCGGCGTTGAAAGAGGGACGATCATCTGCCAAAACACGTAGCCGTATTTTGCGCCGTCGATTTCCGCGGATTCCAGCAGAGCTTCCGGGATGCCCTTGATATAGGAAACGGCGATCATCACTGACATAGGCAGATCGAAGGCGATATACGGCAGGATAATCCCTAACCGCCGATTGATAAGCCCGGCTTTGACCTCCGCCAAAAAGAGGGGAATGATTACCGCGTGAACAGTGATCATCAGTCCCAGCGCAAACGCGGCGGTAAAAAACGCGCCGCTTTTAAAAGGAAACTTCGTGATTCCATACCCTGCGGCAAGGGCGAGAAATAAGGTCCCTACTGTGGCGGCGATGGTATAGATAAAGCTGTTTCCCAAAGCGGTTCCAAGACCTCCCATGGACCATGCTCTGGCGTAGTTGTCCAGCGAGGGCTTTCGGGGCAGTCCCAGCGGATGGAGCATGATTTCCGCGTGGGGCTTCAGCGAGGAATACCCCAGCCACAGAAGCGGAAACAAGGTCAGGATGGCGAAGATCAGCATGAAGGCGTATGCGGCGATGCGCCAGTTCAGGGGCGCCTGTTTTAATGGGCTTTCTTCCATAAGATTCTCCTATTCAAATTTTAAAGGCTTTCGAGACTCCCCGGGTCATCAGGAGGGAAAGGATGATAAATAGGATGATGATAATAGACAGCGCGCTTCCATATCCGTAATTCTGATGAACAAAGGTGGTGTTGTACATATATACCGCGATGACCTCGGTATAATGAGCGGGACCTCCGCCGGTCATTGAGTATATCAGGTCGAAGCTCTTGAAACTTCCCGATATGGCGAGGATGGCGTTGATAAATATAACCGAACTCAGCATGGGCGTAATAATAGAAAGAAAGATTTTTCCTTCTCCCGCGCCTTCGATCTGGGCGGCTTCGATAACCGACGCGGGAATCCGCTGAAGATTCGCGAGAAAAATAACCATGTAGAGGCTGGTATGTTGCCACAGGAGGACAAACATGATAGGTACGACCGCGAAACGCTTGCTTTCTACGATAGTCATCACGTAATCCGGGTTGCCCGTCGCGGTTCGGATGAGGGCGGGTACAATGCCGATGGGCGAAAATACCCGGTTCCAAAGCTGGGCTACGATGACCGACGAAATCGTAATAGGCAGAAAGATGAGGGTCTCGAAAAGGTTCGTTTTACGCACCATTTTCCGGTGAAGCATATACGCGAGGAGCATCCCCAGCGGAATCTGACCGCATACGGAAACCAGCACGATCATTATATTGTTCCGCAGTCCGATGTGAAAAATCGGGTCCGAGAACATCCGCTTGTAATTGTCAAATCCGACAAACCGCATCTCTCCGTAGCCTTTCCACTGGGTAAAGCCCAAAACAAAGCTGAAGACCACCGGAAATAAGATGACGCTTATATAAATAAGAAACGCAGGCAATACAAAAGAGTAATAGCTTACTTTTTTATAGGTTCTATAGTTCATATATTTTTTCCGGCTGAAGGCAGGCGGAGCCTAACCTTCAGGAAAGGGCTACTTCTTCCGGTGGGAATCGTTAGCGGCAACCCAAGTTTCGTATTCCGAGGCAAGCTGGGCAGGGGTCTTGTCTCCCATCATAACCGCCTGAATTCCGGGGTTAAGCACGCCGTTTACGCCTTCGCCGTCCATTTTTGCGTCGATTACATAGCCCATTGACTGAGCGTTGATGAGGGTAATATAGGCTTTGTTCAGGCTGTCTATCGAATATTTGCTGTAATCCAGCTTAAAGGTGGGAACCGAGCCGTATTTCATCAGAGTATCCGCGCCTTCCTGTCCGTAGATGAAACTTAAAAACTTCCATGCCGCGTCCGCTTTCGCGCCTGAGAGCTTGGCGTTCATGGCGAGGGCTTCTCCCAGAGTCGCCGCGCTGGAACCCTTAACGATCTCGCCTGAGACCGCGGGAAACGCCATGACGCCGTACTGAGCGTAATCCTCCGGAGAAGCCGCGCCTTTCAGAGCGGAGATGCGCCACCCCGCATCCAAGAGATAGACCGCTTTGCCCTGCACAAACGCGCCCCATGCTTCAGGACCTTCGAGCTGATTCACTCCGGGAGGAAAGAGCTGAGTGTCCACCATCCGTTTAATCACCGAAAGGGCGTCTACAAAAGGGGCGTCCGTGAATTGTGCCGCGCCGGTCATGGCTTTATCGAACCAAGAAGTTCCGCCCATCCGGTCTACCAGCATAGAAAGCAGGAGGGACTGAGCCTGCCACTGCCCTTTGTTCCCGAACATGAGGGGCGTAAGCCCTGCCGCTCGGATTGCCGGAACCTGCGCGATCATCTCGTCCAGCGTTTGAGGGGCGGACAAGCCGAGTTCTTTTTGCAGTTTCTCGTTGACGTAGATTACGGTACAGACCGCCATATTGGGAGAAATGATGTAGATTTCTCCATTAGGTCCCTGGGGAGAAGCCCAAATCGCGGGATTGTAATTCGCTTTAAAAGCGTCGGTCAGGTAGGGGCGCAGGTCTTTTACCATGCCCCGATTCAAGATGTAGCTGGAGCGCGCGCCGGCGTAACAGGTAAACAGGTCGGGAATATCCCCGGTCGCCGCCATTGCCTGAAATTTGTCGTGAAACTGCTCCCCTGAAACATACTCGAAGTTCAGCTTGATGTTGGGGTATTTTTTGGCGAAAGCGTCGAGCGTAACGGGCCAATACTCATACTGAGGACTCGCTAAATCCATCTGCATATACACCGACAGCGTTACGGTTCCGTCCGCGTTTCCGGCGGCGTTTTGGCTTTTGCCTCCGGCGAAAACCGCAGTGGTAATCGCCGCCCCAATCAAAATCCCTAAAAGCGTTTTTTTCATAGATTTTCCTCCAAAAGTTAAATTTTTTAAAAATATACCAGTCAAAATTTGTTATGTCAACGGTCTATTCGGTACAGACAAGCCGATGGTATTTAAATCCGTTCTGCTTTTAGAGGAAAACGTTCTTATAATAAGAATCGCTGGTTTATCTAAAAACGGGCTAGTTTTTCCCGCGCCCTCTGTGTTATACTAAAGTTGCATGAGTTACATTGAATTTAGACAGGTATGCAAATACTACGGGACAGGCGAGCATAGAATCGCCGCCGCCGACGCTATGAACTTTGAGATAGAAAAAAGTGAATTCTGCGTGATTGTAGGACCCAGCGGGGCGGGAAAGACGACGCTTCTAAATATGCTGGGGGGCATGGACTCCTGCGACTCTGGAGCTATTATCTTGGATAATCTGGATATTAGCGGTTTGACTGAACGGCGGCTGACCGATTACCGGCGTTATGAAGTAGGCTTTGTATTTCAATTTTATAATCTTATCCAGAATCTTACGGCTCTGGAAAACGTGGAGCTTGCATCGGAAATATGCAAAGACCCCTATAATCCGCGGGAAACCCTTATTGCCGTAGGGCTTGGAAACCGAATGTATAATTTTCCCGCTCAGCTTTCCGGCGGAGAACAGCAGAGGGTGTCCATCGCGCGGGCTTTGGCGAAAAATCCTAAAATTTTGCTCTGCGATGAGCCGACCGGCGCGCTGGATTATCAAACCGGAAAGCATATTCTCCAGCTTCTTCAAGACAGTTGCAAGAAAACCGGCAAAACCGTTATCGTAATTACCCATAATCAGGCGATAGCGCACATGGCTGACCGGATTATCCGCATCAAAAACGGTAAAATCCTTAATGTAGAGGCGAATCCGCATCCTTTGCCGGTAGAGCGGATAGAATGGTGAGGTATTCCATTGGGTAAGACCTATCATAAAACCATAGTCCGGGAAATTCGAGGAAACGTAGGACGCTTTGTGGCGGTTTTTGCTATCGTCGCCCTCGGCGTAGGTTTCATGGCGGGACTGCTGGCGACCACGCCGGACATGAAAATCTCTCTTGACCGGTATTTCGATCAGTCCAACATGATGGACCTGTTTGTCAAAGGAACCCTCGGCTTAACCGGCGCGGACGCCGACGCGCTTAGAACCCTGCCGGAAATCGATCTGGTGTTCCCCGCCTATGTTACCGACGCGCTGGTTAAAACCTCTGGAGACGAGAATCTCGCCGCCCGGATTTACGGTCTGCCCTTTGGAAGAACGCCTGAAAAAAACTTCGCCAACCGCCCGGAACTTCTGTCAGGCAGGATGCCTGAACGGGATTCCGAGTGCCTTGCGCTTCAGGGAGGAGGCTATTTCGCTGAAATTGAACTCGGCTCGGTCCTTACCATAGCCGAAGAAACCCTCGAATACGGAACCCTTAAAACCCTCGGCGAAGCCTATCGGATCACCCGCTTTACGGTGACCGGCATCGTCAAAAGCCCCTTGTATATCGCCATGGATCGGGAACCTACCGGCATCGGAAACGGACGCCTCGGAACCGTCATGTTTGTGCGGGAAACCTGTTACGCTCTGCCCGCGTATACGGATTTTTATCTTACCCTCAAAACCGCCCGCTCCCTCACCGGCTTCACCGAACCGTATCAGAAAGCGGTGGATAAAGCCCGGATCGCCGTCGAAAATCTCGGAACAGCGCGCTCGCAAATCCGGCGGGATCAGATCATCCTCGAAGCCGGAGGAATTACCGAAGCTAACCTGACTCAGGCGGAAACGGAGTATCAGCAAGCGAAAGAAACCGCGGAACAGGAACTCGCCGCGGCTCGGCGGAGACTCGACGCCGGAACCGCGGAACTCGACGCCGGAGAAGCGGAACTCGCCGCCGCCGCCGCCGAAACCGCCTCCGCCCGGAGCCTGCTCGAAACGAAACGCCGGCAGATTATGAACGAATTGTCCAATACCGAGGCGGCTCTCGCCGCAGGAGAAGCCGAAATCGCGGCGGCGAAGCGAACCCTTACCGCAAGCAAAGCCCAACTCGACGCCGCGGAGCCTCAAATCGAAAAAGCCCGGAAGTCCGTGCTTCTGCCCGCCAAAGTACGCGAAGCCATAGCTCAATACGAGGAAGGACGAAAAGCCTATACCGCCGGATATTTGACGATCAGCATCAAAGAACGGGAACTCCAGCAAGGCAGAGCCGCTTTTGTAGCAGGCAAACAGCAAGCCGAAGCGGAATTCGCCAAAGCCGAACAGGAATTGACCGCCGGCGAAGCCGAACTTGCCGCGGGAAAACGCCGCCTCGAAGAAGCCCGCCGGCAAATCGAAGCGGGCGAAGCCGAATACCGCCGCCAATCCGAAGAAGCCTTCGCTCGGCTCTCGGACGGCGGAAGCCAGCTCGCCCGGGCCCGCCAAAGCCTTACGGACGGAACTATCCCCGCCGCCCGATGGTACGTGTTGGACCGTAACGCCAACGTCGGATGCCGCTACTACAAGTCTAACGTGGAAAAAATCGCGGACGTAGCGAAAGTCTTTCCGGTCTTTTTTCTCCTCATCGCCGCGCTGGTCGCGCTTACCACCATGACCCGGATGGTGGAAGAAGAACGAACCCAAATCGGAACCTTAAAAGCTCTGGGATACCAAAAACGGACTATCCTCTCTAAGTATCTGATATACTGCGGATTAACCGGCGTTCTCGGTTCAATAGCAGGCATGATTTCAGGATTTCAATGCCTGCCGATTATCCTCTACAACGCCTTTTCCACCATGTACCGCCTGCCCCCGATGATCGCCGAATTCAACTGGTCCTTCGGACTTGCCGCCTGCGGATCGGTGTTAGCCTGTACCATGGGAGCTACCATATACGCCTGCTATCATTCCCTCTGGGAGAAACCCGCGTTCCTCATGGTTCCCCGCCCCCCGAAATCAGGAAAGCGCGTCTTCCTTGAATACATCACCCCCGTCTGGAACCGGATGAAGTTTACCCACAAAGTAACCGCCCGAAACCTTATCCGCCAAAAAAAGCATTTCTTCATGACCGTTACCGGCATCGCCGGCTGTACCGCGCTGATGGTCGCAGGCTTCGGCTTGCGGGATTCCGTAACCGATATTGCCAGAACCCAGTTCGAGGAAATTATACAGTATGACTTCCAAATTGACCTGCACGAGAATATTACCAGCCAGACCTTCAAAGAAAATCGGCGGTCTTTGAAGCAGTGGATTCCAATCCATATCGAACAAGGATACATCGTCAAAGGAAATGAACGAATCAACCTCGAAATAGTGGTTCCCCAAACGCCGGAACTCCTGCCGAACTTTATTAACTTACGAAACCGCCGCACCAAACGGCCTCTGCTCTTTTCCGATACTCAGGTAATCCTTACCGAGAAAATTGCAGAACGATTCGGCATCGCGGTAGGAGACGCCTTTATGCTGGAAAACGCTAAAGGAATTCAAGCCTCCCTTACCCTGTCAGGCGTTACCGAAAATTATGTCGGCGTTACGGCGTATATCGGCTCCCAAGCCTACGCCGGCGGATTCGGCGGAACTATTTCCTACCGCACCGTGTTCGCGGATACCGGCATCCGAGACCCCGCCGTACAGGATAAGCTCGCCGCCGCCATGCTGGCGGAAGATTCAGTGTCCGCCGCGAATTTCACCTCCCGGACGCAGGCGTCTTACAATAACTTGCTGAAAAGCATCGGCTTTGTGGTGCTGGTGCTTATCTTCGCGGCAGGCGGACTTGCCATGATCGTGCTGTACAATCTAACCAATATCAACATCAACGAGCGTACCCGCGAAATCGCTACGCTCAGAGTTCTCGGATTCCACCGAATTGAAGCCGCGGCATATATATTCCGGGAAATAACGGTCCTCAGCGTATTCGGCGCGCTCGCCGGATTAGGCTTAGGAATCCCACTGCATAGCTTCATCATCAGCGTGGCGGAAAATCCAGACCTCATGTTCGGAAGAACTATCGCCCCGGCAAGTTTCATCTTTTCCGCGCTGATTACGCTGGTCTTCTCCGCAGGAGTAAACCTCATTATGCTCAAAAAACTAAACGCCATCAAAATGGCTGATTCTATGAAAGCCGCGGATTAACTTATTATGAAAAAAGATAATTTTCAAATAGATTTTTTCCGATTTTTCAAATATAGGCTTACCGTCATACAGCGGTATTTGACGGTATGGGTTTTTATTATGCTGACCTTAGGATGTAACCAAATAACGGAACGCCTCGTTGCAACGGCGTTTAACCGGAACCAAGGCATCGACCCGTATTACATAACCGGCTCTAAAACGGACCGGGAAGCCTTTGCCCAGTTGTTCCTGTTGCTGGCAAAAGAAACCGAACCGGGAGAAACTAGATTCGCGGTAGTCCGGGAAATTGCAGGCAGATACGCCCGCTTGAAGGAATATCATAAGCTAATCAATTTTCTTACCGCTCAAATCAGCCGGTATCCTGACGATCCCTATAACGCGTATTATCTTCACATGACCGCCTACGCTTATAAGGACATCAACGCGGAAGATGTGGCCGTTCTCTATTTCAATAGGATTATCAATAACTATCCTGATTTAATGGTCCGGGGACAGCCGATTCACCTTGACTGCCTCCAGCATCTCATCAGCAGGACCGATAATCCTGAACTGCAAGTCCTGTATTATAAGGAATTGATTGCCCGGTTTTCCGATAAAATAGACTTGGGAGAAGCCTATTTCAAGTTAGCCTACGCCTATGAAGGGATCGGCGAATGGAACGAGGCGATTCAGGCTTATACGCAGTATCGTCCGTATATCGGCAAGACCGGAGTTCCGGGGTTTCCCGACGCGGATTATCACGCCAAACAGCTCGTTGATTTTAACAATTCCCCGAAAGACTGGACCTTTGAAACCCTCGACGCGCTGGTCGCGGCGATCAAAGAAGCTATTGACGCAGAAAACAGCGCGAAACTGCGGCAGTATCAGGCGAAGGTGAATTTTTTCGCCCGCTCTTGGGCGCAGGATACGGACGATTCAGGCATGGCTGAATTCAGCCTTTCCGCGTTTATGAGCAGAGGACGCATCCGCTACGCCGATACCCTTGACGCCGGGTCCAACGCCGCCGAAGCCTATCTTCAGACTACCGGCTGGGACCAATATATTACAACATGGTATCTTTATTTTAGGAAAGTATATTTTCCGTTAGACCCTAAAATCCACGGCCGTTGGGAATGGGCGGGGATTTATTATGGAGAAAAATTGTGATTTTTTTTAAGTTTTTTCCTAAGAAAAAACCGAGCAAAAAAGCGGGTTTTTTCACCTTGGTTATTAGTCTGGCATCCTGCATCCACGCCGAACAGCGGGACGACCTCCTGATAACCTTGCCGGTTCCGGAACTTTCGGTTGAACTGTTGTCGGAATTATCCACTGCGCTTTATGAAGAAGAGGTTTTTGAAAAGCCCGCCGACGCCTCCAATGAGGAGGCTCTGTATCCTGAACTAAATTTAGACGGGCTTATGGAACTCTCGGTACTGTCTCCGGCTCGGCCTCTGCGGATAACCCCGTACCCTCAGCCGGATCACCTAAACGCTCAGATCAGAAGCCGAACCGCGGCTGTTCGGGAAGGGACTATTCCGGGGGTTGACCGGGACCTAACTCAGGAGTACATCATCCGGTATTCAAGCCCTAAAGGGATCGAACTGCTGGAGGCAATTATGCGCCGAGGCGCGCTGTATTTCGCTTTCATCCGTAAGGAAATAGAGACCCGAAACCTGCCTATAGAATTGATGTATCTGCCGGTAATTGAATCCGCCTATCTTCCCACAGCGGTAAGCAGGTCCGGCGCGGTTGGACTGTGGCAGTTTATGAAGAACAGCATCGCCCCGTACGATATAAAAGTAACCGATTGGATAGATGAACGTATGGACTTCTGGAAGTCTACTAAGGGAGCTTTGGCTAAACTTGAGGAAAACTATCGGGAATTTAACGATTGGACCCTTGCATTGGCGGCTTACAACGCCGGTCTCGGCAGAGTGAGCCGAACCATCCAGCAGACCGGCATCAGGGATTACTGGCTCTTGTCGGAGCGGAAGCATTTGGCTGTCGAAACTATTCATTATGTGCCGAAACTGCTGGCAATCTCGTATATCATGTCCAATCCCCGGTACTTCGGCATCGAACCGGTATGGCACGAAGACCCTGACTGGACCCGAATTAAAGTCGGCAGAATGGTGGACTTAGAGGTATTAGCATCCGAGGCGGGCATAGATAAACGGGAACTGAAAAGCGCAAACCGGGAATTGCTCTATAACGTTACGCCTCCAGACCCAAATTATTACCTCAAGGTGCGGTCAACGGATGCGGCGGCGGTGGCGGCCGTATTGGAGCGGAAAGACCTGCCCTTAATCCGGTATTATTTTCATACCGTCGCTTCCGGGGATACGCTTTCCGAGATCGCCCAGCATTTCGGCGTCAGCGTAGATACGATTATCCGAAACAACCCCGGGGTGCAAGCCCGGTATCTTAAAATCGGTACGCGGCTACTCATCCCCGCGTATAAGGATGTGGGACCCTATCGTCCGTCTCAGCGGTCCGCCGCGACGCAGACTGCATCGGCCCATACGGTCAAGCGGGGAGAAACCTTGTGGTCCATAGCCAAAATCTACAAGACCACTCCAGAAGCCCTCGCGAAGCTCAATAACATGAGATTAGACGATATACTGCGTGAGGGAAGGCAGTTAAAACTCCGATAAAAAACTATGAAATACTTTGTTCCGTTTTTTTTGTTTTGTACGCTTTTCCCGTTGACCGGACAGACCAAGGTCGATATAGCTGGAGCCGTCGAATGGAGACACATGGAAATCAGCGCGTCAGTAACGATTAAACTTGCCTCGGTAGGAATCCGATTGCCTACCGGCAGGATTCATGCGGAAGAGATCATTTCCGACGAATATCCTCATTTGGTGCGGCCTTATCTTTTATCTCTGCCGGTTGACTCCTCCAGCACCCTCGGAGATATGCTTAACCGGGGCGAATTTTCTCTGCTCAGGACTGACGCGATTAGCCTTGCGGCTCAGAAGATTCCGCCGACCTTATCTACCGATTTAACGGTTATGTCCGCTCAGTATACGGTGAATCTTGACAGACTGAGCGCGTCTTTATTGCGCCACACCCGCCCTCAGGACACTCTGCGGGTACTGCTTCCCGCGCCGGTAGCTTCCTATACGGGGATAATTATTCTTGCTTACGAATCTTTGCCTATTCATGGACGAAGCGTTTCGGACTATGCCCAGCCCTGCATCTTCCCTAAAATTTGGGATACGGACATGAATTTGATATATGAACGGAACATGATGGACCCGGCAATCGTTCAAACGATGGTACGGTATACAGGTCCTGAAAGTATATTTCAGGCGACTCCCTCGGGGCTTGACGAAGGGATCAAAACTCTGGTTGGGGATAATCCTCTGCGGATTATCGCCCGGGGCGTATTCGGTATCCGCCCTACGGACCCTATCATAGACCGGGAAGACGCGCTCCTTATTCTCTCCTCCGAGAGCAACCGCCGGCTCCTCCGAGAGGGCAAGGTAGCTATTGTTCTGAATAGCGAGGTTTTGCGTAATTCTTTTTGAAAACATCTTGACGATTTTTAGACGTTTTAGTATACTTTTAAGTAGATTTTTTAGCCGGGCAATAGCGCAGTTGGTTTAGCGTACAAGTCTGGGGGACTTGGGGTCCCCGGTTCAAATCCGGGTTGCCCGACTAAAAAATCACGCTTGTTTCTGGTACGCTCAAAAGATAATAAGGCAGGTTGACAGTATGAAAAAATCTTTAGTCCGGTATCAACTGGTTGTTATTTTGAGCGTTCTATCGATTATCTTTTTGGGCATCAACTACTACTTAATTAGCAACATTAAAGCAATACAGGGAACCGCCAGAGTGATAAACTATGCAGGCATAGTCCGGGGCGGTACTCAGCGTTTGATCAAAAAAGAATTGTCTAATATACCGGACGACGCCATATTAAGCAATCTGGATGGGATTGTTCAGGAGTTGCGTACCGGCAGGGGACCGAATAACCTGACGGTCTTGCCGGATGCCGCCTTTCTTGACAGTATGTCTCAGGTTGAGTCCCGCTGGACAGAGCTGAAGGCTGAAATTATATCGGTACGGGCAGGGGGCGATAAAAAGCCTCTTTTTGACGACAGCGAAGACTATTTTCAACTATAACTCGGTAAACAAACGAATCCGCCAAGTCGGTATGATGATAAAAGACATATCAGAACGGGAGGGAGACCTTACAAAACGGCTTAATATACACGCCGCTAATGAAGTCGGCATTATCGTGCGGTATTTTGACGCTACTTTGGATAGAATTATGTATTTGGTGATTGTCATCAAAAACCAGTCCCTCGCGCTGTCCCAGATCGGCGGGAAACTAGCCGCCAGCATGACCGAAGCCGCCGATACGGTTATGGGAATTACCCTCCGAATCAAACAAGTAATAACCCAAACCGATAAACAGTCCGCAGGCATCGGCGCAAGCAATCAAGCCATGCAGGAAATTATAGCCCGCATTGAACGGCTCAATGAACATATTGAAACCCAGACCGCAGATATAGGCAACTCAGCGGCGGCGATTGAAAAGATGCTTGCCAATATTGCGTTGGTAACTCAACGGCTGGTCAAAAATGGGGAAAACGTCGCCAATCTCGCTCAGGCTTCGGATGCGGGGCGAACCGGTTTGCAGGAAGTATCCGCAAACATTCAAGAGATTGCCAAAGAATCCGAAGGGCTTCTCGAAATTACCGCGGTTATGGAAAGCATTGCAGGTCAGACGAATCTGCTTTCCATGAACGCCGCGATTGAAGCGGCTCATGCAGGAGAATCCGGGAAAGGCTTTGCGGTGGTTGCTGAGGAAATCAGGAAACTAGCTGAATCTTCCGCTGAACAGTCAACCATAATTGGAAGGGTCCTTAAAAAAATTAAGACCTTGATTGACGCCATAGCCGCCTCGACCGATGCGGTTATCCGCCGGTTTGAAGCCATCGAGCAAAGGGTGACCATTCTGGCGGCGGAAGAAGAACAGGTACAGATTGCTATGAAAGAACAAGGCGCCGGGAGTCAGCGGATTCTTGAATATGTCAAGAATCTCAAGGATATAACTGAAACTATCAAGCAGGATGCCGCAGATATGCGCGCGGGAAGCCGGAATGTCTTCAATGAAAGCAAACAGCTCGAAATGATCGCCGCCGAAATTATGACGGGTATGCGGGAAATAGCCGGAGGCGCGGATCAAATCAACCGTACCGTCAAAGAGGCGACTCATATCAGCGATGAAAACAAACAGCGCATCGATATGATGGCGTCCGAAATAGGCCGGTTTATCGTAGAAGAATAACCCTCTACCCGCTGAGTCAGTCCGCCCCGGACTGAGGCTTGCCCACGCTAAGAAAAAGAAGTATACTTATATCGATGAAATTCAAATCCCTCATTTTTGATCTTGATGGAACCTTAGTCGATACTATTGCGGATATTGCCGCTTCTATGAACAAAGCCCTTGCCCGGCATAGTTTTCCGCCTCTTATCCCTTCGGAATACACGCAGATAGTCGGCTGGGGCATTAAGCGGCTGGCTTTTCTCGCGCTTCCCCTTGAGGAACAGCGCAAACCCGGCGCGGAGGAGCTTGCCGAAGCGGTCGCTCAGGATGCGGCGCAGTTTTACGCGGAAAGTCCGCTGGCTTACTCCAAGCCCTATCCGGGGATGCTCGAAGCCGTGGCGGAACTGAAGCGGAAAAAAATCAAAACCGCAGTGGTGACCAATAAGCCTGATCCGGTGGCTCGGCTGGTGATGCAGGGACTGTTCCCGCTTGGCTCTTTCGACCGCATCCGGGGAGATCAGCCGGGGACTCCTCGAAAACCAGACCCAAGCGTTATTTGGGACATACTCGTTGAGCTGGACGGCACTCCTAAAGAAACTATCCTCGGAGGAGACTCGGAGATTGATGTAGAAACCGCTCATAACTCGAACTGTCACGCCGTCGGGGTAAGCTGGGGATTCCGTCCGCGGCAGGTACTGGAAAAAGCCGGAGCAGACCGCATTATCGACACGCCGGAGGAACTGCTGAATTTCATCAAAACCTTATAGCAAGTCCAGATCGCGTCAGCCCGGACGTTCGCGGTGTTGCCGCGCAATACAGCTCGCGCAGGCGGTCAAGAATTCCGAAATACGCCTTAAACACACAGTATATCTATACCTCTAGCATATTCTGAAATACCGCCAGTGTTAATACGCGTTATTTTTCACCAGTAGTTATTTAATAATACATCTATTGGATTGTCATGCTAGGCTTGGTGTCAGACACCTGCTCGGCGGGCAAGGCGGGTTCAGGTATTCGGCAAGCTCAATGTCCGCTGTCTTGATCTCATATTCGCTATTAAGACGAAATTTTAATAACATACTTAGAAGTAGCAAAAATTATTTCAAAAATTATAGTAAAAACTTGTTTTTTCTATTTGTTTGCAGTATATTTTTAAATATGAATATTTGGCAAGAAATAGTGTCTTTGGGGGGGGGGGGGGGGGGGGGCGGGGGGG
>JAIRPH010000119.1 GCA_031257135.1 Spirochaetaceae bacterium | reverse complement strand
GGACCTATATAGGGGAAAAGAAGAACAAAGTATGGCTCATTTACGCGTATCACCGGGAATCCGGCGGGATTGCGGGGTATGTATGGGGAAAGCGGGACTTGAAAACCGCACAAAAGTTGAGGAAGCGGCTGATAAGGCTGGGGATTACCTGGGATACGATAGCTACTGACAATTGGGACAGCTTCCTGACGGCATTTGCCGAGGACAGCCGGTCAACCGGCAAAGCGTACACGGCGGGGATAGAAGGGAATAACTGCCGGTTGCGGCATCGGCTCAGGCGGGTTTTCAGGCGAACCTGCTGTTTTTCCGAGAAGCTCTTCAATCATTGGAAAGCCTTTAATATGGCTTTCCACTACCTTAATTGTGGCTTCATTTGACCGCTATCATACTTTCTGGATCACCACCTAATTTTTAATAATCATACTTGACAAACTTATGTGCCTGCCTATATCATTCTATAACTCCGTTAAAGCGATTTATTTCACTGATGCGGAATCTAGTGTTTTTGGGGCGATACGCCGCAAATCAGTTTGTGTAAGGGGGCAAAGTATGTCTGAAGTCTTGTCTATCGTCTTAGGCGGTGGAAAAGGGACTCGTTTATTTCCTCTGACTAAGGACAGAGCTAAACCAGCGGTTCCTTTTGGAGGGAAATTTAGGTTAGTGGATATTCCTATATCAAATTGTATAAACGCCAATTTACGGCAGATATACATTCTCACCCAATTCAATTCCGCGTCTCTTCATTTGCATCTTTCTCAGACCTACGTGTTTGATTCGTTTTCTAAGGGATTTGCCGAAATCCTTGCGGCGGAACAAACGCTGGATCATTCAGGATGGTATGAAGGGACCGCTGACGCGGTAAGAAAGAATCTCGTTCATTTCAGGACCCAGAACCCCGATTACTATCTTATCCTATCGGGAGATCAGCTGTACCGAATGGACCTTCGGGATTTCTTGGCGAAACACAAGGAATCAGGGGCGGCGATTACGATTGCCTGCACGCCGGTGGATCGGGAAAACGCGAGCCAGCTCGGTATTCTCAAGGCGAACAAAGCCAACGTCATTACCGAATTTTTAGAGAAGCCCGGACCTACGAGGGATATTTCAGACTTTAAGGTCCCGGCGGAGCTGAAGCTGGATAAGAGCAAAGGCGATATGTATCTTGGGTCTATGGGCATCTATGTTTTTGACGCCAAAGCTATGGAAAGTTGCCTTGCCAATGAGAAGACCGATTTCGGCAAGGAGATAATTCCGGGAGCCATTAAAAATCTCAAGGTCAACGCCTATATTTTCGAGAGCTATTGGGAAGATATAGGGACCATCAAGAATTTCTATGAAGCCAACCTGGAATTGACCAGCGTGCGCCCTCGGTTCGACATCTACGACGAGCGCCGGCCCATCTATACCCACATGAGGAACCTGCCCCCGTCGAAGATGAATTTCAGCAACATGAACCAATCCATCGCGTCGGAAGGATGCATCATTACCAACGCGTCTATCGCTAATTCCATCGTGGGGATTAGAACCATCATCGAATCCGGGGCGACCCTCAACGGCGTTATCTGCATGGGGGCGGATTATTACGAATCTGACCAGCAAAAGCAAAAAAACGCCAGCGAAAAGATTCCCAACATCGGCATCGGTAGCGGGACCCTCATTAAAAAATCGATTATCGATAAAAACGCCCGTATCGGCGAGGGGTGCCGCATCGGAGTGGATAACATTAACCGCCCGGACGGGAATTTCGGGCAATATTACATCGTAGACGGCGTTATTGTGATTCCGAAAAACGGCGTATTACATCCCGGTACGGTAATCTAACCGAGAATTCCGCGGAACGGGGGCAGAGTTTTTTAGGCTGTACCCCCGTTTTTGTATCTATTTCTTTCTTAAATTGTAAAACGCTTTCTTGCCCGCGTATTCCGCGACGCCTTCAAGCTGATCTTCGATGCGGATAAGCTGGTTATATTTGCAGACCCGGTCGGTACGGCTCATGGAGCCGGTTTTAATTTGTCCGGTTTCCAGTCCTACTACGAGGTCCGCTATAAAACTGTCTTCGGTCTCTCCGGAACGGTGGGAGATGATTGCGGTATATCCGGCGCGTTTCGCCATTTCCACCGCTTCGTAGGTTTCGGTGACGGTTCCGATCTGATTCACCTTGATCAGGATCGCATTGCAGGACCCTTCTTTGATGCCCCGCTCAAGGCGTTTGGTGTTGGTAACGAAGAAGTCGTCGCCTACGATCTGAATCTTGGAACCCAGGGCTTTAGTCATCTTCACATAGCCTTCCCAGTCGTTTTGATCCAGCGGGTCTTCGATGGAGATGATGGGGTACTTATTAACCCATTTGGTGTAGATTTCGATCATCTCGTCGGCGGTGAAGAGCTTGCCCGGGTTGGATTTCCAGAACTTATACCCTTGCTTGCCGCCCTCGTCAAAGAGTTCCGAACTGGCGCAGTCCAGCGCAATGGCGATCTGCTCGCCGGGCTTGTAGCCGGCTTTTTCGACGGCTTTCATGATATAGTCCAGAGCTTCGTCGTTGCCGATGTCCGGGGCGAAACCGCCTTCGTCGCCTACGGCTGTGTTTTTGCCGGCGTCTTTGAGGAGCTTCTTCAGATTATGGAAGATTTCTGCGGTCCAGCGGATAGCTTCTTTAATGGATTCCGCTCCTACAGGCATAACCATGAACTCTTGGAAATCGATCTTGTTGTCCGCGTGCTTGCCGCCGTTGATGATATTCGCCATCGGTACCGGCAGAAGATTTGAATGAAATGTCCCCAGGTACTTGTAGAGGGGCACATCCAGATAATCCGCGGCCGCGCGGGCTACCGCCATAGAAACGCCAAGGATGGCGTTTGCGCCCAGTTTGCCCTTGTTTTCGGTCCCGTCCAGCTCGATCATGGTCCGGTCTACATCGACCTGATCCTGAGCGTCCAGTCCTTCGATTTCCGGGGCGATAACGTTATTCACGTTTTCCACCGCCTTGAGGACGCCTTTCCCCAAGTATCGGCTTTTGTCATCATCCCGAAGCTCCACCGCCTCATGCTCACCAGTCGAAGCGCCGGAAGGAACCGCCGCCCGCCCTCTGGAGCCGTCTTCCAGGAAGACCTCCACCTCAACTGTAGGATTCCCTCGGGAATCAAGGATTTCACGGGCTTCCACATATTCAATGATGCTCATGATATGCCTCCAAAAAAATTCATGTATTACTTTATTTTCCGTATTTTAAGTCCTTCGGTCAAGACGTTTCCTCTATTCTTTCCAACAAAATTCCTCTTGCCTTAAATCGTTATATGTTTTATATATTAATACTATGAACAAGTTGACATATTTCGGTCCGTTTTTGCTTCTTTTCGCCCTTTGCGGCTGTGTTTCAAAGGCTCCTATTCCTGATCTGACTCCGCCGGAGCTTATTCAGCAGGCTCAAGCCGCGTCTGACAAAAATAAATATACTCAGGCTTTGCGGTATTATGAGGCGATCCTTGAACGATACCCTTCATATATAGATGAAATTTGCGCCGCCGAATATGAAATCGCCTTTATCCACTATAAGCAAAAAAAATACGATCAGGCTTCCGCGGAATTCGCCGCTCTGCTGACCCGTTACGATACGCCGGACGCCGAACTGCTTCCTCCTCAGTTTAAAAGACTCGCCGAACTCGGATTGCAAAAAATAGCGGAAAAACAAAGAAAAAAACGCTAATATAAGAAAATCCGGGAAAAGGGCGCTATATTCTTAGTAGACAGCATATTTTTAACAGGAGCGGTATATGGCGGAAAAAATCAGATTGCAAATCCTTATAGCGATAGTTCTTCTTTCGGCGGCGAGTTGCCCTTTTACGGGAAACAAAGAAGAAGAGATTTTTGTGTATTATTTTGGAAATGGAAATACCGCGGGAATTCCGCCGGTAGACGCTAGTACCTACAAACCGGGCGATACGGTTACGGTACTGGGAAAAGGAACGCTGGAACGAACAGATTACCTCTTTGAAGGGTGGCGTTGGAATAGTTACGATGCCTGGTATACTTTGTATCAGGAAGGGGATACCCTCAAAGCCCATTCCGGGGATGTAACCCTTTACGCTAATTGGAAGTATAACGGAAAACGCTTTGATTATAGCATCAACGGTAATGAGGCGACTATTACCCACTATATCGGACCCTATGAGGATATTCCGATCCTCGAGATTCCCTCAAAAATAGAAGATAAACCGGTAACTCGCATAGGAGAAGGCGCGTTAGCGGATTGTCATATATTGTCGGTCGTCCTTCCTGAAGGGCTTAAAACGATTGAAGCCCACGGGTTTTCTAATAATTTTCTGACCTCCGTAACCATTCCCTCAACCGTAACGGCTATCGGCGAAAGCGCGTTTTCCAATAATTATCTTGTTGGAGTCTTGAAAATTCCTAATGGGATAACCGCTATAGGCGGTTTAGCGTTCCAGCATAACAGCATATCCAGCGTATCTTTTGGAACCGGTCTGACGGCTATCGGCGCGTACGCTTTCGCCTATAATGCGCTGGCTCATCTCGATATTCCCGCAGGAATTACCGTTATTGAAGCCGGAGCGTTTTTCAAAAACGATATTGATATGATCCGCATAGGAAACGGCGTCGAGATAAAAAGCGATAGTTCTTTCGGAACCTACGGCGCTTCATTCCGGGCGTATTACGACGCCCATGGAAAAAAATCGGGTAGCTATACCTACGCTCATACTACGAAGGAGTGGACTGGGTCTTAAAACCCGGCTTAAAAAAGAAAAATGCAGTTCAGGTCTACCAAATCGAGTAAGCCTCCGGTTTCGTTTAAGGAAGCCGCGCTTCGCTGTCTGCCCCCGGAGGGCGGTCTGTATGTTCCGGCTTCGGTCATAGATATGCGGCAGTTCTTTCTCTATATGGACCGCAACACGGCGTACCATGAATTAGTATCCACGGTCGCCCCGGTTTTACTGCAAGGGGAGCTGAACCCTTTTTCCGCGTCCCGAGTTGCGGAAAGCGCCTTTGATTTCGAGCCTGAGCTGAAACAACTGGATGAGCGGTTTTCGGCGCTGACTTTGTATAACGGACCTACCGGGGTGTTCAAAGATTTCGGGATTGCCTTTCTCGCGGCGGTCATGGAGGAGCTGACTAGGAACAACCGGCGGATTATGGTCATATCAGCCGCGCGGGGAGATACCGGGGTCAGTGTGGCTCATGCCTTTTATAAGCGGCATAATATGATCGCCGTCCTGCTTTATCCTTCGGGTCCTATTCGAGGGCTATCGCCGGAATCATTCGCGCCGAATGGAGGGACCCTTATCCCTATTGAAGTCCGGGGAACCTATGACGATTGCCAACGCCTCGTCATAGAAGCCATAAATGACCGCCCTTTTGCGGAACGCTACAGTATTACCACGACTAACGCGCTGAATCCGGGACGGCTACTGCCCCAGTCGTTTTATTATCTTTATGCGTTTATCAAACTCAAAAAACTCCTGAAAGGAGACCTTTTTTTCAGCATACCCTGCGGAAACTTCGGTAATTTGATATCCGGTCTTTACGCATGGAAATTCGGGATGCCCGTTAGGGGCTTTGTAGCGGCTATGAACGTAAACAATGCGTTTGGCGATTTTTTCAAGGGCAATGGGTTTAAACCGCATCGGCTTATCCCTACGATTTCGCCGGCTTTAGATGTGAGCGTTCCGTCGAATTATGAGCGGCTCTCCGCCTTTTACGAAGAAGCCCCGGCGGTGATGCGGAACATGGTTTTTCCCGCGGTTATTGACGATAAGACCACTCTGACAACTATAGAACGGGTTTGGAAGCAATACGGCGTTTTCTTAGACCCTCACACCGCGGTGGCTTTTGCCGCGGCGGAACAGCGGGCGTCGTCTCGGGACATGAGCCATAGCGACCCTCATTTCGTGGTTCTGGCTACGGGTCATCCCGCAAAAGAGGCTGAGTTAGTCTCAAAAGCTACGGGTCAAACCATCGAGATTCCCAGCAAGCTGGCGATGCTCCAGAACCATACTGAACCGCTGGCGGTTATCGATCCCCACCTCGACGCCTTAGAAGGCGCCGTGGCAAGCTGTTTTTAATGGAAAACGCTGAAGATCGGCTACGCCACCCAAGCGGCCGCGACGCCTTCGCAGTGGGTAAGCGCGTCTATCGCCGTACCGGAGGCGCGGAGCCGGTCGGTTTTGATTACCGTTTCGCCGCCGGTAATGGGAACGTGGATGAATACCGTGCAGGAGCCGAAGGTTTTCATCAGCAGGTCCCGCAGGGGATAGAGGGTCTCGTCCTGTTCTGCGGCGCGCTCGGTGAGGCGGATATGCACTTCCTGAAAGACTTTTTCCGCTACGGCTTTTTCCGGCGGAGGCGGCGGACTGACCGGTTTATCCGCGGCGGCCGGGACGCTGACCGGCGGAGGGGACGGCTTTTCGGTATCCCGCTTTGCCGCATCTTCCTGCAATTTCTGTACATCCAGAAGCGTATCAACCAGAAAACTCGGACGATCCCGGTTTTCCCGGCGATCCACTTTGCCTCGGACGCCGATAATCTGTTCTAGGGCAATTTTTTCCCGCTCTTTTTCCCACACTTCCGGGAAAAAAGTCAGTTCTATCTCGCCGTTGTAATCGCTCAACGTAGCGAACGCCATTTGGGCGCCTTTTTTCGTCACGAGCGGTTTCACCGCCTTAACGATGCCTATCAGCGTCTGCGCCCCGTCGATGCCCTTGGTGATTCGGGCGAGGTTCAGGGTAGCGTTCTTATCCCATGCGGCTTTATAATCGTCCATAGGATGACCGGAAAAGTAAAACCCCATTAGTTCTTTTTCTGTGTTGAGTTTCTTCATCCGATCCCATTCGACGGCTTCTTTGAAGTCGAAACGCTGATAGTCCTGTTCCGGCGTTTCCTCGAACAGTCCTGCTTGTCCGAACTGCTTTTCTTCTTTTTTGCTTTGGGCGAATTCGATTGCCCGCTCCATGTTTTCCGCTAAGACCGCGCGGCTCATCTTGAAGCAGTCAAAGGCTCCGGTTTGAATGAGGAGTTCCACCGATTTTTTGCCGACCGTTTTAATGTTTACTCGGTCGAGGAAATCAATGAAGTTTTTGTAGAGGCCGTTTTTGCGGCACGTCACGATTTCCGCGGCCGAGGCTTCGCCTAAGCCCTTGATGCCGAGAAAGCCGTATACGATCCGTCCGTCTACAACCGAAAAACAGGTGTCTGAACGGTTTACGTCAGGCGGATCTATCGCTAATCCTATTTTGCGGGCTTCCTCGATATAGTCCGGCAGTTTATCTGCGTGGGCGATTTCGTTGGTGAGGTTCGCCGCCATAAATTCCGCGGGAAAGTTGGCTTTCAGGTATGCGGTCTGATAAGCTACCACCGAATATGCCGCGGCGTGGCTCTTATTGAAACCGTAGCCGGCAAAAGGAATGAGAATCTCAAATATCCGATCCGCGTCTTCGGTTTTAAATCCCTTCTGCGCCGCGCCGGCGATGAACTTTTCTTTTTCCTTGATCATCGCCTCTTTCTTTTTCTTTCCCATAGCCCGGCGCAGTATATCGGCCTGCCCTAAACTATAGCCTGCAATCCGCTGGGCAACCTGCATGACCTGTTCCTGATATACGATGACTCCGTAGGTCTCTTTGAGAATATCCTCAAGGCAGGGATCAGGATATTCAACGGATCGGCGTCCCCATTTAGAATCGATAAACTGCGGAATGTAGTCCATAGGTCCGGGACGGTACAACGCGTTCAGCGCGATGAGGTCTTCGATCTTAGTAGGTTGAGCTTGTTTTAATATCTTCTGCATCCCGGCGGATTCAAACTGGAATATGCCCGCGCTGTTTCCTTTGCCCAGCATTTTGTACGTGGCTTCGTCCCGTTCAGAGATAGCATCTATGTTGAAATCCGCGAGCGTTCCTCCCCGGCGGCGCACGAGGGTTACGGTATTCTTGATGAGATCAAGGGTTTTGAGACCCAGAAAGTCCATTTTAACCAGCCCCTGATCTTCGATAAAGTCCATAGTATACTGGCTTGCCACCGCGTGAGTTTTTGGATCCCAGCAGAGCGGCACGTAGTCGGTAAGGTCTGTCTTGCCGATGACGATTCCCGCGGCATGGATGCTGTTGTGCCGATTCTTGCCCTCCAGCTTCCGGGCGATCTCAAACAGCTCCCGATGGCGTTCGTCCTTCATTTCCAGTTCTTTGAGCTTCGGCTCTAGTTCAAAGGCTTTTTCGAGGGTCATCTTCGGGTCTTCGGGAACCAGTTTAGTAATCATATTCGACTCGTCGAGCGTGAAATCCAATGCCCGGGCGACGTCTTTCAGCACCGCTTTAGCTTTCAGCGTTCCGAAGGTGACGATCTGTCCGACCCGGTTTTGCCCGTACTTTTTGGTAACGTAGTCGATAACTTCTTCCCGCCGCTCATTGCAGAAATCAACGTCGAAGTCCGGCATGGACACCCGCTCAGGATTGAGAAACCGCTCGAAAAGGAGATTATACTTGAGCGGGTCTATGTCGGTAATCCGCACGGCGTACGCGACGATTGAGCCCGCGCCGGAACCGCGCCCGGGACCTACCGGAATATCGTGTTCCTTCGCCCAGTTGATGAAATCCGCCACAATGAGAAAATAGCCGGTAAATCCCATTTTAATGATAATATCCAGCTCATACTCCGCCCGTTCCCGAACCTCGTCGAACCGGTCGGGGTAGCGTTTCTTGAGTCCTTCCATCGTGATGCGCCTGAGATAGTCATTGGTATTGGAAAACCCTTCAGGAATATCGAAATCCGGCAACAGAGGTCCGGGCTTAGGAATATCGGTTTTGCACTGTTCCGCAATGCGGATAGTATTACTAACCGCCTCTGGATGATCCGGAAACAACGCCGCCATTTCGTCGCCGGTTTTGAAGTAGAACTCGTCGCTTCCGAAACGCATCCGCTTTTCATCGCTCCGCTTCTTTTGGGTAGAAATACAGAGCAGAATATCCTGAGCCTGCGCGTCCGCCCGTTCCAGATAGTGAATGTCGTTGGTGACCGCCAAAGGAATCCCCGTGCGCTCGGCGATTTCGATGACCCCTTGATTCGCTTTCGTTTGAATCGGCAGACGGTGATCCTGCAATTCGAGGTAGAAATTCTCTGTTCCGAAGAGGTCTCGAAACCAGAGAGCCCGTTTTTCCGCGGCTTCAGTTTGATCGTCTAAGATGAGGCTCGGAATCTCTCCGGCTACGCACGCGGAAAGCGCGATAAGTCCGTCATGATATTTGACGAGCAATTCCTCGTCGATCCGAGGCTTATAGTAAAATCCTTCGGTATAGGAATAAGAAGAAAGTTTGATGAGCGTCCGATAGCCTTCGCCGTTTTTCGCCAGCAGAATCAGGTGATAATACTTGTTGCCGTATTCAGAGCCGGATTTGTCGAATCTGGACCCCGGCGCCATATAGAACTCACTGCCGATGATAGGATGAATTCCGCGTTTTTCGCAGGCGTCTCTGAACTTGAGGACGCCGAACATATTGCCGTGGTCGGTAATCGCCAGATGTTTCATGCCGAGCGACGCCGCTTTTTCCGCAAGGCTCTCTACCGACGCCGCGCCGTCCAGCAGAGAGAAATCCGTATGCACATGGAGGTGAACAAAATCAGTCATATCTCCAGTCTAGGGACAAACGCTGTTTTCCGCAAGAGGCTTTCAGCGGATGATGCGATAAAAAGAGCCTGTAAACAATCTTTTTATAAGCCAAAACAAGCAACTAAAATCTAAAAAAAACCGCCGGTCCGAGCCAGACCTAATGGGTTTTAGAAGGGGTTGACAAAATATACGCTAACCAAATATACTCGCGCCATGAACATAAAAGCTTTTTTTCTGAGCATGATTTTTGTTTCATTTTCTTGTTTCGCCGACGGCGTCAG
>JAIRPH010000104.1 GCA_031257135.1 Spirochaetaceae bacterium | reverse complement strand
GTATTGGAGCCGATTCTTTCGGATCCTCGGATTTTCGGGGTGAATCTCTACGAGGCTGGTCTCGGCGGGCGGGTTGAGGCTCTCTTTGAGGAACTTTTAGCGGGCCCCGGCGCGGTAGCCGACGCCTTGAGCCGGTACACCGCCTAATCGCCCATCAGCACAGTCCGCAGACTCCGGAGATAAAAAAATCAGGGATATTCTGCGGGCAGTGTATATTTGACTTTTATAAACAAATCCTTTTTTAGATAAAGCCGAGATAATTTCTTCCGGCTTTAACAAGGGATACTTGTGAAATTATTTTTAAAACAGGTCGTTACAAACCATTCTTGCTCTTTTGAGACGCATTTTATCCTCCAAAATAGTATTTCTAGCTTCGCGCCGACTTAATCCGCTCGATAACCTCTTCCTTAAACAGCGCGTAGTTCGTTCCGGCTTCATTCAATTCAGGAAACAGATTAAACTGGCTGTAAAAATGATACATCAATAATTCAAGCCCCAATCTTGTTAAACCAAAGGGACGGGACATCTGTGGTTCTCTTGTTGAACAGAGCATCTTTACCGGAGTTAAATGCTCTTCTTTTATCATCTGTATTGACTGAAACCGCACCGAACTTTCAAAATTTAAACCGGGAAAAGTATCATAATATGAGGGTATGTAAAAAGAAGTACCGTTCTTTAATTGCTGATCATTTAATACATACTCTTGGGTATGCCGCTCTTTATAGCTAAATAAAGGAATACACAGCCAATTTTTCTCATGTCGGGCGGTATTTGCGGGGTTCCACCAATCGTCAACAGCGCGGCTCACAGCAACAACTGGTCTTTCCTTTCCGTTTGTGGTTATCAGCCTTTCCTCTTTTTCCAGTTTAAAGTGTTTCATCACATTCGATGAATTAGACTGAGGATACCTGCCGGTATATCTTCTCGCGTACCATGTGGACTTTTCTTCTTCAAAAGAATCATAATTAGCCTCCTCAAGATACCACCGATCCGATTTCACATACCATACAACCGACTTACATATCATTCCGGGACAAGGCGATGCAGTATCCGTTACCCAATCAATGAAATACTGGCTGTCTAAGTCCATGCAAATCTTATTGTATAGATTAGGTATTCCTTTTGTTACCACGAGCCGCCTCCACCCGCTTCTTAAAATTCCGCCGCAATATCCGCTCGGTCTGTGCATCTATCGTAAGAGGCTTTATCTTATAATACTCTTCCGGCATTGTATTCCCAAAATCTAATACCTCGCCGCGGTTCTCAGCATTTATCATCGGTTCTGTTTCAAAATACACATACTCCAACAGGTCCCGCAACTCCATCTTGCCGTATTCATGTATGATTTTCTTTATCAGAAATTTCAAGTCCCCATGAACACCCTCATTTTTATAGACGCTTTTTACCGTATACATAGTCGCTTCTTTATCTTCAGCGAAACCAAACTCTTTACCCTCTATCTGGACGTCGTCTAAAAGCTCGTTATATTCATGCAAATAGGGACCGTATAAATAATACACCCATTTAGCATCCGTCAGGCGTTCACCGTACCGCCGCTTATAGAACAATTCTACTAAGTATACTAATTTTAACAGCTTTGTCTTCGGAACTCCTTTTCCGTATTCTTGTGAATATTGATATATGACCTCTCGAATCAAAGCCCTTATTTCCATACTTCTAGTCTAAGCAACGTTCCTGCTATCGTCAAGCGAGCCGCTAATACAAAATTGTCGTCATTATCGTCAAAAACAGATAAAGCAGGGACTACTCCCCGCCATGCCGTTCTATGCACATCGAAAATCTTTAGCATTATAATGTAATTATTCCAGATATATGCAAATTTGTTGCTTTTGTCAACTAGTTTCCAGCAATTTTTTAATAACCTTTGAAAGAAATATCCTCTGCTTTCGCGCCCTACAAAAGTATAGCCCTGTACACGAAGCACAGGGCTACAACAAAATAGGCTTAGAAGGCGGTTGACTTAGTAAAGTCCATATCGTCGAGCGTTGCGCCATTGGGTAACCTTGGCAACGTTATTTCCAAATGGGTGGCATTAGCTCTAGTATATATCTCATAGTCTATAGGATTACCATCGCCCCAGTTGTTCAACTTGAGTTTCTTGTTGGCTCCATCGGTAGTGGCGCTGGCGTCTAAGGTATAGGAAGTGTATTTCCAATACCTATTATAAGTGTAATTATAGTATACCTTATCCGTTGTAATGATAAGCATATAGGTTGCTTGATTTCCGGCTGTAGAAACGTCATCTGAATACCAGACATCCTCTATACCGGTCTTTGTTGATCCGTCTATTCTGCTAAGTTTTGCTATAACAGTATCACCCTGTTTTATAACTAACCCCGGGGCTTCAAGATAATACTTATAGGTTACATTGGTAGTAGTATTCGGACCTTTTAATTGTATCTCTTTGGTATCGGTATCAAGAACATCCCTACGAGATGCCTCTATTACCTGATCGCTGTAATATACTTTCGTGGCAGTAAAAATTAGGATACAATCTAAGCTGTTGCTTTCGGAATCTATCCAGCTTCCGATCAAAGGGTTGGCGGGCGGCGGGGCTGTGGCGGTTCTCACCGTGACCGTGGCGGTTCCTGTCTTCGAGGCGTCTGCTGTGGAGGTTGCCGTAACGGTGATGGTCGAGTTCTCCGCTTCATCGGCGGCTACCGACAGTGTGCCGCTGGCGTTAATAGAGCTTTTCGTACTGCTACTCGTCCATGTTACCGTCTTTGCCGCGCCTCCTGTTTCGGTTACGGTTGCGGTGAATGTCCCGCTTGCGCCGGGCGCGATTGTTGAGGGTCCAGATACCGTAACGCCGGTTACGGTTGCCGGCGGGGGATCGTCATCATCCTTGTTGCAAGCGAACAGGACCAATCCGAATATCAGCGTCATGCTGAGTATTCCCATTTTGTTTTTCATAGCGTTCTCCTTAGAACTAAAATCGATGTATGTAATCCATCTAATGTCTAATTATAGACCATTAAATGACTATCGTCAATAACAAAAAGCCTCTACATTACTTTTTTTAAAAAATATAATTTTAATGTATGAAGGAAAAAGATACTAATACTCGGCTACCGCGCCCGGATTGCCGGAATTAGGACCGCTGATGCGGAACGTTTCAGTTCGGCGGGCTGTCCGTTGCTCCGGTTCTTGCCCGGGTTTTCGCCGGTCAGGGACCGCCTAGCTTCCCGGAGCAGACGCTCCTGATTCTCGCCGGTCAGTTCCCGAAAAATCGCCGTTAATTCCTGTTCATTGTCCATATAAGACCTCCATAATGGTTTATTATAAGTCATTATGTGTCTTTCGTTAATCAAAATAAAGCCATTTAATGCCTGTTCATTGCCATTTAATTAAACATAAGATAGTATAAAATCATGCGAGATAAAATAGTAGCAAGAATGATAGAAGTCCGAAAAAAACTCAAACTAAATCAGCGGGAATTCGCCGAACAATTAGGTATAAAAAGAACCGCAATTTCAATGATCGAAGTAGGAACCAACGCGCTGACAGACCAAAATATTAAACTAATCTGCATGAATTTTAAAGTAAATGAAGAATGGCTCCGCGCCGGCACAGGAGAAATGTTCGCTACTCAGCCTAATCCTTATGAAGAAGAATTTTTCGCAATCTATCGGGACCTCATGCCGGAAACCCAAGCGTCTCTCTGCGCGCTGGCAAAACAGCTCCTGGAAACTCAGAAAAAATTAAGCGCGGATCGCTCAAACTGATCCCTTCCTTCCCTGAAATTCTATCGTACCGCGCCTCTGGAATACGGAAGAATACGGTTTTCCGCATACATCTGAAAAATCGACGCCGCAATCCCCGCCCCGTCAAGCCCATTATAATGAAGAAGCTCTTCCCGCTTGCCCTGAGCCGCATAATTACCGGACACGCCTAAGGCGTACACCTGAGCGGTACACCTCCGCCGAGCCGCAAGCTCCGCCGCATATTCGCCGAAGCCTCCCTCCAGCATCCCCTCTTCGATGAATACCACCATATCGTAGCGGTTCATAATATCCGCCAAGTATTGCTCGTCCACCGGCTTGAGAAACCGCAGATTGTACAGGTCTGCGGCAATGTTCGACGATAACAGCCGATCCGCCGCGTCCCACACCTCGGGATACAAACTGCCCGTAAAGGCAAGACAGAGATTCGTCTCCCATTCCCGGACAAACACCCCTCGCCCGCGCTCCAGCGGCTGAGAAAGCGCGGTAATCTCCGGCGGACAAATCCCCTTAGGATACCGGATCATAGTAGGACGAGGTTCGGTAAACGCCCAATCCAGCATCCGCCGCAGTTCGCCGCCCCCAGCCGGCGCAAGAATGGTCATGTTCGGAATCGGACGAAACAGCGCGATATCAAATAAACCCTGATGAGTCTCTCCGTCGTCGCTTACAAACCCAGCCCGATCCAGCGCAAAAATTACCGGAAGCCGCTGAAGCGCAACGTCATGAATCACCTGATCCACCGCCCGCTGAATAAAAGTCGAGTAAACCGCCGCCACCGGCCGCAGTCCCTGAGCGGCAAGCCCTGCGGCAAACGTAACCGCGTGTTCCTCCGCAATGCCTACGTCAAAAAAACGCTTGGGATAAGACAGCTTAAAAGGAGAAAGCCCGGTCCCCTTTTCCATGGCCGCGGTGATCGCCATCACTCGGTTATCCCGTCCGCCGGCATCCAGCATCGCCCGCCCGAAACAGTCCGTAAACGAAGGTCGCCCGCGGTTTCCCGCCGGCATCTGCGCGTTGCCCGGAACGGACGTCTTAGCCAGCCTCGGCGTCTTGAGGGCTTCAGGCTCCTTTGAAGCCAAACCTCCGGTCACGGAAAACGAAGGAACCCCGTGATAACTCCCCGGATCATTCTCCGCGAAGCCGTAGCCCTTACCCTTCCGGGTAATTACATGAACCACAACCGGTCTGCCTAGACGCCGCACGTCATGGAGTACCCCTTCAAGTTGCTGAATGTGATGCCCTTCAATAGGTCCTACATACTCAAAGCCCAAGTCAACGAAGAAATTATCGGTATAAAAGACGGCTTTCACCGCCCGCTTGAGACGGACCACTATATCGAAAAACACATCCCCCACCAGCGGGAGCCGCTTGGCGATGGAATCGAAAGTGCGCCGGAAGCTCTGATACCGGGCTTTCATCGAAAGACGGCTTAAATACTTGGAAAGTCCGCCCACATTGGGGCTGATAGACATCTTGTTGTCATTGAGAATGACGATCAACGGCAATCCCAACTGTCCCGCGTGAGACAAGGCTTCGTAAGCCATCCCGCCGGTCAGCGCGCCGTCGCCGATAACCGCAACCGCCCGGTTTCGTCCGCCCTTGAACTGCTCCCCCGCCAGCAGACCCAAAGCCGCGGAAATCGAGGTAGAGGCGTGACCGGTATCAAAGACGTCATGGACGCTCTCGGTACGCTTGGGGAATCCTGCGAGTCCGCTGTCTTGCCGAAGGCTGTCAAATTCGGCGTATCTGCCGGTCAGGAGCTTGTGGGTATAACACTGATGCCCCACATCCCAGACGATTTTATCCTCCGGCGAGTCGAAAACCCGATGCAGAGCGATAGTCAGCTCTACAACGCCTAAGTTGGAAGCTAAATGTCCGCCGTTTTTGCTCACCGTAGAGACGATAACTTCGCGAATTTCATCAGCAAGCCGTTCCAAATCAGCGAGAGAAAACCGTTTCAAATCAGCCGGCTCGGTAATGCGGGCTAAAAGGGATTTTGATTCATACATCTTATGTATCAAATATAGCTCATTTTTCTATTTTTATCAAAAATAAGCCGCAGTATTGTACCGCGGCTCCGCAAGAGAGGGCTTCACTTATTTTTATGTCGATTCCTTCTGAGCTTTTTCTTCCGCTTATGGGTTGCAATTTTTCTCAGTTTACGCTTTCTTCCGCACGGCACTTTTAGCGTCTCCTTTGTTAGGGTGGTTCCCCTCCTTAGCATCTCTATGAGGGGTTACTCTATAATATCGAATCGGGATAAAAATTACAAGAGCTTTTAACCGATTCTCCGAGGCGGATTTTTTGTAAAAACTCCGTAGCCTTATAAAGTATAGCCTATCCGCTAAAAGATTTTTCTCTTTTTTTAAAAAAAAAGAGGCTCATTCGCTGGCAAATCTGGCTGTGCGCTCTTTTTTTGCGCTAAAATAAGGCATGGGCGTTGCTATCGGCTAGTTTCACAGTGTCAGACACTCGTCCGGATATTGCCAATTTGCCCTATGTCGGGAGTTTGACAAGCTCACCCGCGAGGGGGTAGTTAGCCTGTCGAACCAACTCGACCGCTTAGTGTCAGACATTCGCTGAAACGCCGGGCGGGTACGCTTACTTTGCCGCAATGTACTTTAAAAAATTCCGCAGGAGATAGGTCAAGGCTACCGTTCCCAGAATCATCACCACCGAAAGGGCGTTAATAACCGGCGACACTCCGAAGCGGATAGCTGAGTAAATATACAGCGGCAACGTAGATGACCCCGAACCGGAAACGAAATAGGTAATTACAAAGTCCTCAAGACTGATTGTAACGGCCGTCAGAAACCCCGACACAATACCGGGCATACAAATCGGAATCGTCACCTTTAAGAGGGTCTGTAGTTCATTCGCTCCTAAGTCGTGAGCGGCTTCGATAATAGAGAAATCAAACTCGTCAAGCCGAGCCATAACCATAAGAAACACAAAAGGCAGATTAAACGTCGTATGAGCGATGAAAATCGTGAGTATCCCCAGTTTCAGCTTAATTCCGGCAAAAAAAATCGCCAGAGAAACCCCAATAATAATCTCCGGTAAAATCATAGGCAAAAACGAAATCGTCTGGATATAGTCGCGTAGCTTGAATCGATACCAATTCACTCCGATAGCTCCAAGAGTGCCGATCATCATCGCGGTCGCCGCCGACGTAAAGGCAATGAAGATACTATTCCAAAATGAACGCCACAGGTCTCTTGAATGGAAAAACAACTCCTCGTACCACACGAAAGAAAAGCCCGTCCAGTTCATCCCCTTAGAAGAATTGAAAGAATAAAGAATCAGCACAAACAGAGGCATAAAAAGAAACGCCACCGTGCCGACAAACATAATCAATGAAAAGGTAGACCTTGTCCGATATGCCCGTTTCGCGTGCCGCGCCGCTTCCCCCACAGGAACGCGAGGCTTCAAAGACGTGATAGTCTGCTGAACTATATGTCTAATATTCAATGAACCACTCCTAGCGTCAAAATGAAAAACTCATGCCCGACTTTCTCGGCAACAAATCAGTCACATCTTTTCTCTTGCGTTAAAGTATAGAACCGCTTTAAAAATGTCAAGCGCTAAATTCAGCGTTACGATAAAAAATGTCTGACACTTAAAGCAGATTTCATATCCATAGCGTATTAGAGGTATGAGATCATTGCGGACACTTGTGGAAGGGGCGACGTATCATGTTGCCTCGAAAATCGACCATGACGATCCGGCGTTGCGGGAGCCGGCGTTTAAACAGGGCTTTCTGAACTTCGTGGCTAAGGCGAAAAAACGGTTTTCCTTCAAATTATGGAACTTTACGGTTATGGATAACCACATCCATTTCCTCATTAAACCCGGACCAGATGTATCTTTATCCAAGATAATGCAATGGATTAAGTGCAATTTTGCCAAATGGTGGAATAAAATGAACAATACCAAGGGGCATCTGTGGGGAGAACGTTTTTTTTCTCGGATAATTAAGGATGAACGAGATTTTGAGCGGATATCGGAGTACATCGACGAGAACCCTGTGAAGGCAAAGCTGGTGAAAAAGCCGGAACATTGGCGGTTCGGCGGGCTGTTTCATCGGCTGAGGCGGATTTTCGGGCTTATCGACAGCCTTGCGGACCACGTAGCGGTGTTTAACGGAAGTATAATTCCAACACCGATATAAAGTCGGAGCGGTGTCAGACATAATACCGCGTATCAGGTATAATACCCATGTAAGATCGTCTGCACCGCGTTTGACTCTATTCTCGTCAAGGTAGGTTCCCCGCATTTTCGACGAGGCGTTTCCGTCACATCTATCGATATAGGGCTTGAAATCTTGCGGGAATTTAATAACACTATCTACGACAGGTAGAAATAGCGCTGTGCCGATCTCGGAAGAATTTCACCTGCAAATATGGTAAACGAGGAAAATATGAAAAAGAAAGATATTACGGCTCGGCTTGTGTTGGAAGATGGGTCTGAATACGCAGGCTGGTCTTTCGGAAAAGCCCGATCTCAAGCGGGAGAAGTGGTTTTTACAACCGGTATGACCGGGTACCCACAGGCTTTGACTGACCCTAGTTTTCGAGGGCAGATTCTCGTTTCGACCTATCCCTTAACAGGAAACTATGGCGTCCCTCTAAACAGGAAAACTGGAACGCCCTTTTTCGACGAACAAGGCATTCCTCTGCATTTTGAGTCGGATCGGATTCAGGTTTCGGGCTTTGCGGTTGCTGAAGCCTGTGATGAACCAAGCCATTTCACCTCTGGCGCTTCTCTTGCGGGATGGCTTGAAAAAAACAATGTTCCCGGCATTTACGGCATAGATACTAGAGCTTTAACCTGCCGATTGCGGGAACATGGGGTCATGCGGGGGAAGATTCTCGTAGCGGGAACGCGGGAGGCGGCATTTGATTCAGGGATTCCGGATCATCCGGTAGCCGAGGTTTCGCCGGCAGAACCGAAACTCTTTTCTCCGCTGAACCCTTCGGGAAAGCTTGTACGGATTCTGCTCATCGACTGCGGCGCGAAAGCGAACATATTGCGCTGTCTTCTATCCCGGAATGCAGAGGTCCTCCAAGTTCCTTGGAACTGGGATATCCGGGAAAGCGAGTATGACGGGCTGTTTCTCTCAAACGGTCCGGGAGACCCGAAGTCCTGCGGTAAAACCGTCGCCGCGGTTCGGCGCGCTTTTGAACGGGGAAAACCTATTTTCGGGGTTTGTCTAGGGAATCAAATTATGGCATTGGCGGCAGGAGGAGACACTTACAAACTGCCCTACGGACATCGGGGACAGAATCAGCCTTGTCTCGAAGCCGGTACGAAACGCTGTTACATTACCAGTCAAAACCACGGCTATGCGGTCCGTCCTGAAAGCCTCCCAAAAGGCTGGGAACCGTGGTTCATTAACGCCAACGACGGCACCGTTGAGGGCATCCGATCTACGGTGGGACCGTTTTCTGCGGTACAGTTTCATCCTGAAGGCTGTCCCGGTCCGCGGGATACGGAGTTCTTGCTGGACCGGTTCATCGAGCAGGCGAGAGCCGCCGCTGACGCCCCGGCTTTCGGTGTCAGACACTCTCGCCCTTACGCCGGACATCTGTAGGCGTCTGACACAAGATGTTTTTCAGGAACAGGGCGGGGCAATTATTTCTTTTATCTTTTGCTTTACATATTCCAGATTGTTATTATGCAATACAGGTATTAAGGCGTTTATTTCCTCAATAGGGAAATCCCACCATTTCAAGGCTAAGAGTAATGCGATCAGTTCATCGTCAAATCTTTTCCGAATAACTTTTGCGGGATTTCCGGCTAGTATTGAATAGGGTTCGGCGTTGCTTCCTACAACGCTTTTTGTTCCGATTATGACGCCGTCTCCGATTGTTACGCCCGGCAGTATTACGGCGTTTTGTCCTATCCATACGTCGTTTCCGATGATGGTATCGCCTTTTAGGGGCATTTTATCCAATGACGGCGTCTGTTCATTCCATTTTTCAAAAATGTAAAAGGGAAAGGTTGAAACGCAATGCATTTGATGATTTGCGCCGTTCATTATGAATTCCACGTCTGACCCTATTTGACAAAATTTGCCTATAATCAATTTGTCATGGTAAAAATCCGGGTAAAAATGCGTTACATGACGTTCAAAATCGGCATCGCTGAAGTAAGTAAAATCGCCGACGATGATATTTTTATTCTTAATCGTTGGTTTTATGTATATTACCGTTTTTACATTGGGAACGGGGAATACCGCATTTGGATCGGGTTTATCTTCCATAAGATGTTTTTAATGTATGCCATTTTAATTTTTTGTCAATAGGCTTTAGACGCCGCAGGCGGCGAATCTGAGAATTTCCGCTCTTGACATACGAGCGGGAAAAGAGAAATAGTACGAAAATCATGACGGAAGCGAAACGAAGCGGTATAACCCTGCCGAAGACCGAACGGTCTGGTAAAGAGGGGTTTTATTTTATGCTGGGACGGGAAGGAGAGCGGGCGTTTTTCCGTTTCCAAACGGCGGCAAAGATTAGGCAGGCGCCTGATTTCCGTAGGTTTACCGGCGTGCAGAGGGAATTGCTTCGGGCGTTTCTGGCGCGGAAACATACGCTGGAATACTCGTATATCATTGATTTTGAAGGGGCAGAGAATGACGGGTATACTCTTTTTGACCCGGATGATAGGCTTATCGAGCTGGCGCTTGACGCGGGTTTACTGCGGAATTCTCAGGGGGAAATCCTCCAGAAGGCGGAGGGAACCTATCGATGCGCGTTGCGTATCGAAGAGGCGTCCGCCGGCAATGTAACGATAGCTATGACCGTGCAGGATGAATCAGGAACCGCGGTCGCGACCGGCAGGAAGCCTGAACTGAAGAAAACCGCCGGCAGTAATGCGGATAAGCCGGGCGTCGGCGTACCGAGTTTTTATACCGTATCTCCCCGGTATGCGGTCGCCCAAGACCGGATATATTCTATTAAAGATTTGGGACTGCGCTGGGCTGAAACCGACCGAGTATATTCGCGGTTACAAAAGAATGAACTGCCCGCGTTTCTTTCGCTGATTGTTTCGACCTTTACCAACGTGGATATTTTTTACGAAGGCTGGACCGTCAGACGGATTCGTCCGGCTTCGGCTCTGCCGGCGTTGCTTTTCATGGAAATCGATCAATACGGCTATCTTCATGTGCGTCCTATTAGTTTTCTGCGGGGATTTCCGCCGCTGTTTCTTGAGCGCGAGGATATTATCGCCGTCGTCGAGACCGACGAGACTGATAAAGTCTTGGGTATTGCGGAAGTGATCTTTCCGGAGCCGCCGGAAGACCTCTTCCGAAGTATGCTCAGTAAGGGAAACAAGGAAAACGCCAAGAAATCGGTATATGAGGAAAGGGGACGTTTTATCATCGCCCCGGAGTTTGCAAGCCGTTTTTTGGGAGAGCATATTATTGAGCTGTCTCAGCGGTTTGTTCTGCTGGAAACGCAGACCCTTGCGGGGTACAAGCTGAGTTTCTCTAAGCCGAGAATCCGGCTTTCTATGGGTAAGGGCATCGACTATTTATCGGGGAACGCCGAGGTGGAAATCGAGGGCGAAACCTTTTCCTTTGCCCGGTTTATGGCGGAATACCGAAAATCCGCGTGCATCGCCTTAGCCGACGGCGTCCGATCTTTCCCGGACAAGCGTACCATGGATCGGCTGGAGCGGCTGATCTCTCAGGTTAAGGGTCAGGAAAACGGCGTAGAGCTTTCTTATTATGATATTCCCCTTCTGCTTCAGGATGATTCTATCGAGATTGAGGGCGCGCCTTGGGAAGATGCCCGTCCTTTTTTTAAGAACTATAACAGCATTGCCGAGCGCAGGGGAACGTGGTCTTTGGCTAACGGCAGTCTTCGTCCTTATCAGGAATACGGGGTTCGGTGGCTTGATTATCTGCGGGAACATCGGATGGGCGCGTGCCTCGCCGACGAGATGGGATTAGGGAAAACCATACAGGCGATAGCGTTGCTCCGCGAGCGGTACGCTTCCGGGGCTTCCGGCAAGTGTCTTATCCTCTGTCCTAAGACCCTTGTCTTTAACTGGACCGCCGAGCTTGACCGGTTCGCGCCGGAACTGCCCTATACCGTACATTACGGAAGCCGCCGAGACCCCGCGGGATTGGCTGGGTCTGAATTCGGGGTGATTATCAGCACCTACGCGACCCTTCGGCGGGATACAGCGGATTTTCAAAAAATTGATTTTTTCTATATTATACTCGATGAATCTCAGAACATTAAGAATCTCGCGACTCAGACCGCTGGGGCGGCGCTTTCGCTTAAAGCCTCCCACAAGCTGGCTCTGAGCGGCACGCCGATAGAGAATAATCTTGGAGAGCTGTACAGTCTATTCCGGTTTCTGAATCCCGCTTTTTTCGGGTCTGAGAAGCTCTTCGCCCAGCGGTATCTGCGTCCCATTCAGGACGAGGGCGACGAAGATGCGCTTCGGGATTTGCGGGCGAGGATATATCCTTTCATGCTTCGCCGGCTGAAACGGGACGTGCTGAAAGACCTGCCCGCGAAAACCGAAGAGACCGCGTATATCGAGCTGGAAGAGGCTCATTTGGCGGCGTATCATCGGCGGCGGCAGGAGTACAAGCGGCTTATTGACGGGATTATTTCCAGCGGCGAATATCGGAAGGAGTCGTTTATCGTGTTTAAAGCCCTCACGGAACTGCGGCGTTTGGCGAGCGTCCCAGAGGCGGACGGCGAATTCGGCGGACCTTCGGCGAAACGGCTCTATTTGCTGGATAGGGTTTCGGAACTGGTACAGAACGGGCATAAATGTCTTATTTTTACGAACTTTTTAGCTTCAGTAGATTTGATGAGCGAAGATTTGGCGGCCGCGGGAATCCCGAATCTCACGATGACCGGCGCGACCGTAGACCGTCAGTCCTTAGTCCGGCGTTTTCAGACGGACAGCGAGGCGAAGGCTTTCATTATGACCCTGAAAACCGGCGGGATCGGGCTTAATCTCACCGCGGCGGACTATATTTTCATTATTGACCCTTGGTGGAACAACGCGGCTGAAACCCAAGCCGTAGACCGCAGTCACCGGATTGGACAGGCGAATCCGGTATTCTGCTATCGTCTTATCGCGAAGGACACCATTGAAGAGCGGATACTGGAATTACAGCGGCGGAAAACCGATCTTGCCGGGGCATTGCTCTCTGACGACGCGGGGTCTCTCAAAACGCTGACCCCGGAAGATGTGACTTATCTTATAGGAGACGCTTAGTAAAAAATGGAACCCATCGAAACCCAAAGTCCTGCGGAACTTCCGTCCCTCAAGAAACGACTGCGGGAATTGGCGGAACATCTTAGGGAGATTTCCGTAGAGGGACTGCGGAGCGCGTATAAAAGTCTTTTCGGTACGCCTGCGGAGGTTACCTACAAGAACGAACTCATAGACTTAATCGCGGAGAAGCTGAATTTCGCTACGGTAGCGGAATTCCGGGAATGGTTTTTCGCTCTGCCGGTTTTAACGCGGGACCTACTCTCTACCGCGGCTTTTACGGATTATGTACCGATCCGGCGGTTTGAGGCGGAATCGGATAGGTCTTTACTGGTTAAAACCTCCGCGTATTCGCGGCGGACCGAGTTGCGGTTTAATCCGGTTCTGCGTCTTGATTTTCTTCCTATCAGCATCCATTACGGATGTCCGGTTACGTTTCTTCCTACGTTTTTACGGACTGTTTTATCGCGGTGGCTTGCGCCGCCGCGGTTGTATCAGGTATCTGCGCGCCGGCTTGAGGAACCGCCTCCGCCGGAAGAGGTTTGGGACAACAGTCCTTTGATCGGGGAAATATTTCCTCTGCTGTGCGATACGATTCGGACTGTACTGGAACGGGTCGGCGATGAAGATTGGGAAAAGCTCGCGCGAGGAGGCTTCAAAAAGCGAGACCTTGCGGAACTGCGGGCGTCTACCGGCTTTCAGCCCTTCAGGATAAGCGGCGATTGCGCGCCGGACAGCGTTGACCTTGCGGCTCGGTTTATGCTGTGTATGTTTAATTATCAGCCGCAGTGTTTTGAAGACGGTTATGATGAGATTCGGAAGATGATGCAGGCGTTTTTCAATCTCAGTCCTCGCTACGCTGAAAACCTGCGCGCCTCGGATCGCCGGTATCTTGAGTATATGATCGGTATTGATCATCTCAGCAGGACTGCCGGGAATTATCTGGAACACTCTTCCGGTTTGCCTTTGTCCCGGAAGGTTTTTTACGGCATACTCTTAGAGATCGCTCAAGACGGGGGCTGGTTTGATGCGGACAAGATTGCCGAGTACATCAGGATTACCGGGAAAGATTTTTCATTCTGCGATAAAAATCTGGAAAGGTCTCTGAAAGTAAAAGCCGATACCCTGTGGTTTGAGGGACTGCTCTTTAACGCCGAACATCAAGAGTTTCATCCCGAGGGCATCCTGCGGCATACGCTTCTCGTACGGCCTTTGTTCAAGGCTTACTGTTATATTTTTGCGGTTTTCGGACTGCTGGAGATTACGCAGGCTAATCCGCCCTTGTATCGGCGGTACCATGACAAGCAGTATCCTGTATCGCCCTATGACTCGCTGAAAGCGGCGCGTATTACTTCGTTTGGGCTTTGGTGTTTGGGCTTAACTGACGCTCGTCCGCCCCGTCCGCTCCGGGAGTATCGGGCTATTGCGGATCGGGAGTTGTTTCTGGTTACGGTTCAGGGCGATTCGCTGGAACGGCGGGTATATCTGGACAAAATCGGACAGCCTCTGGGCGAAGACCGGTGGCGGATAAGTCCGGCGTCTTTTATCGCCGGATGTATAAACCTGCGGCAGATAAGCGAGCGGATTGAGCGGTTTAAGCTCCTCATCGATCCGAACCCTGCGCCCCATTGGGAGGAGCTTTTTAAGAAAGTTCTCGGCCGAGCCGCGCTGTTCGACCAAAGCCGAACCGATATGCTGGTGTACGATCTGCCGGCAGACCCGGAAACCGCGGAGGAGATTCTCCGAGACCCGGAAATCAGACGCATTACCCGCCGAGTCGAAGGCAGACTGCTTGCCCTTCACGTTAAGGATCAGCGCGCGTTTTACCTTCTTCTGAGCGAACACGGCATAGCGCACTTTTAGCCGGCGGCGCAGTATTGAAAACGCCGCGCCTTCCGGCGCGTGGCTGACGCCGAAAGCCGAGAGCAGGCGTTACCCGCTGATGAGCAGGCTGATAACGTTTGACCACGCGCCCCGCTTTCCGGTGGAGTTCTCGTAAGCCGCCGCGTAGTCCGCGACCTTGCCGTAGTCCGCTTCCGCCCACTGGTACGTCTTCACCGCCCCCGCCTGAAACTCCGAGGGCATATCCTCGGCATGGGATTTAGGCTCATCCGCCCGCCGCACTCGGCAGGCGAAGGCAATCCCGGCGGTCATCGGCGGCTTTTCCTTAGTCCGGGTGTGAGGGTTGATTGCCGTTACCGTATGGGTCCCTCGTCCGCTGGGTTCAGCCTCGGTTTCCGGTCTTATGTCCGGCGCAGGATGATGAGTAGGCGTCGTATCCCGCAGAGGCAGGGACATCTTTTCCTTGTCCTCGTCGGTTACCGCGGGATTCCGCGCCGCAAAGCCCTGAACGTACGCCCTCAACGCATGAGTCAG
>JAIRPH010000102.1 GCA_031257135.1 Spirochaetaceae bacterium | reverse complement strand
CGGATGCCCTGCTTCACAATTCCCGCCAAAACCGGCGCCACGGCCTGTATGGTTTGGGTGATGCTTTTTTGGTGCATTTGCGCGTTAGCCGGTTTATGCAGTTCATCTATCACTTTTCCATGCGGGGTTTCGGAAATATTTATCGACAGGATGGCGCGCCGCGTTTTTTCGCGGACGGTAAGGGAACTGTCGTCGGCGACGGTCTTTGCCCGTTCATGGGCACACTCCACCGCGCGCCGGATTACGCCGTCCATTACCTCTTCTTTGGATTTGAAGTAATGATAGAACGTCCCTTTGCCTATCCCTACTTTGTCCAGAATATCGTTGACCGTGGCGTTTTCGTATCCTTTTTCCGAGAAAAGAGTCTCGGCGGCGTCCAATATCTCATTCAGCCGCGCGTCATGTTTCTTCGCGACCCGCATATCGCGCTCCTTTCCGTATATTAGAGTTGTTCTGAAACTTCAGTTTCTGAACAACTTCCGCTGAAAACAGCAAAATGCCCCGTGTTTCGCGAGACTTGTGAGGAAACCAACCGGGTTTCCTCACAAGTCTATTATACCGACCGTCGGTACAATATATACGATAACGCGCTGGAAGAGCATGGTCAACAGGCGGGGACGGCAAAATTCATTTTTTTCCAAATTTTACGCCTCCTTACTTTACTGTCGTTAAGTATATCGCTCAAAATGGTATCTTCTGACCGCGGTCTATCTCGTTTTTCCGCAGGCTCAAAGCCTCAACGGCCGGTGATCGCGCGGATTTCTATCCTTGCGGCGAATATTATGACAATAAAGAGTCAACAACCATCCCTAAAGGCGGTGAGTTCCTAAATATCAATTTATGTTGATTCCCGCCGGATAAGGTAGGGTTCAGGCTCCTGAAAAAAACGCGCTTCGGCGCTTTCTCCGGTAATCAGGGAATTAATAAGCGCGACCGCCCGCTCGCCAAGGGCGTCTTCGTCAAAACGGATTGTTGAAAGAGAAGGTATGCTCAGTTCGCCGTAGGGAAGATCATCGGTGCCAAGGACGGCAATGTCACGGGGTATGCTGAATCCCGCTTCATGCAGAGCCCTCATCAGGGGCAGGGCAAAATCATCGCTATAGGCATACAGAGCGGTTGGACGCTTCGCCAGGGAGAGCAGCGCGGCTACCACGGTTTTCGCCGCGTCCAGTGACGGCCCCATCACGATTTTGGGGAAATCCAGAATATCAATCGCGGTATTCCCCGCCGCCGCTACAGCGCTCATCACGCCCCGGTAACGAAGGTTAAATATCCGGTTTTGAGTCTGATCTATAGGCCGTATGAGGGCTATATGCCGGTGTCCCAATTCCAGCAGATGCGCCGCCGCGATACGGCCTATTTCCTCAAAGGGCATGTAAAAAGTAGCAAGGTCAGTATGGCGCTCACCGTCAAGAACCAGAATGCGATCCACTCCGCCGGCCATGGCTTCATCAATATCCCCGCGGTCAAGATCAAGAAGACTGCAAAAAATACCCAGCGGCCGCCTGGCAAGCATGGCCCTAAAAGCCTCGTTCTTTCGTTCAGGATTATTCTGGCTGTTCCAGGAATATTGGGTAACAACGCAATTACCGGCCAGCCCTTTTTCGTGAATAGTGCCAATGATATTGGCAATACGCGAGTTGTAGGGAGCGGGGAAAAAGACGGCGAATTCGGAACTGTAACCCCGGCGGAGGGTTTGCGCGGAATTGTCAGGACGGAACCCAAACTTCTTTATTACTTCAAGGATGTATTTGCGCTTTTCGGCGCTGACATGGGTTGAGCCGGTACCATTCAGGACATACGAAACCTGAGTGCGGGAAACTCCCGCGATACGGGCTATGTCTCGTGTGGATAGACTTGGTTGTTGACGGCTTGACTTCCGGCCCGTGGTCATTCTCCCAATATGTTCAAAATTTACTTAACAAAGATACAGTATTTTACGAAAAAAAATCATAAAAAACAAAAAAATCGTAAAAAAACCATTGACAGTATTGTAAATCGTATCCCTATAATAGTCAATAGATATGTGGCACGTGCCACATATCAAATTTAGTTCGTTAAGGAGTTGGATATGAAAAAATTCATATCGCTTTCGTTTTCTTTGTTTCTGGCGGCGGGGATGGTTCTGATCAGTTGCGACAAGCGGGATTCCGGAACCAATAATAGCGGTGATACGGTTGATATTGGGTATTGTGTAAACGATACTACCAACCCCTTCCTCGGCTGGCTTACCACGACGGTACAAAAATTGGCTGCGGAAGACGGTGTTAATATCCAGATTGCCGACGCTTCCAACAATTCAGCCAAACAACTTGAACAGATCGAGAACTTCATAGCGATGAAAGTCAAGGTCATCGCCATGTACCCGGTAGATCCAAACAATGTCCAGGATGTAATTAAACGGGCCCAGTCTCAGGGGATCAAAATCATGGTTTCCGGTAACGACACCGGCGTCCAGGATTTTATGATGAATATCGATCAATACGCATGCGGAAAATCCATAGCGGAGCTTGGTATTGAGTGGATACTGAAAACTTTTACCTCCGATGGAAATCCCGATTCCCTGCCTGCGGGCGGCAAAAAACTCAAAGTGATTGTGATCAAAGACACCGTGACCATTGACGCCAAGAACCGCTCGGACGGTATTGTAGACGGGTTGAATGAATTCGGCAAATTGAACGTAGTAATTTCCCCAACGGAAACCCAACAGACGGCCCAGGCTATGGCGATAATGGAGAATATCTGGCAACAGAACAATGACGCGGTGGCTTGTTTTACCTATAACGGCAGTGCTGCAGTGGGTGTCAATGAATATATCATGGGTCAGGTTAATCTGGACAAGTCAAAATTTGGTGTCTTTACCGGCGACTGGTCAGAAGAATTTCAAACGCTGATAGACGCTTCGCCGGAAAATAAATCGGTTATCCGCGCTACTATGCGCATCGCGGGTCCGCAGATTAACGGAGAACCGGTGCCTCTGGAAGACGCGACCTGGATATTTATGAAAGATCTCTACGAGGGCAAAATGAGTTACGGCAAAGCTATCTATGACGCGATGGCAAAGGCGTATCCCCAGGCGGCGGAGGGAAAACGCTGATGAGCGGCGCCGTTCTTTCCCTTGAGGGCGTTACCAAGGTTTATCCCGGCGTTACCGCCCTGAACAATTTCAGCGTTGATTTCCGGTCTGGTGAAGTCCATGCTCTTTTGGGAGAAAACGGCGCTGGAAAATCAACGCTTATAAAAATCATCGCCGGGGCGGTGGAACCCGATGGGGGATCAATACGAATCGGTACGGAGTCTTATACCCGCCTGAGTCCGCGCAAGGCGAGGGAACTTGGCATTGAAGTGATTTATCAGGAATTCAACCTTATGCCTTCTCTTACGGCGGCGGAAAATATTTTCTTTGGTGAAAAGACTGGACGCCTTGTCAGTCAAAAAACCATGGAAACCAAGGCGAAGGCCATTTTTGACGAATTTGAAGTGGATATTGATCCCCGGTCTCCGGTACGGAATCTACCGGCTTCCCGCCAGCAAATTGTGGAAATAGCGAAAGCCGTGTCCAGAAACGCCAAAATCATCATTATGGACGAACCGACCGCCCCCCTTTCAATCGCCGAGGTGGAACATCTTTTCACGCTGATCAGGAAATTCAAAAAGCGGGGCACAACGATCATCTACATCTCACATCGGCTTGATGAACTGTTTACCATTTCGGATCGCGTAACGGTTATGCGTGACGGACAATTTGTAAAAACCTTGGAAACCGCCCATACCGCCAGACAGGAACTGCTAAGCCTGATGGTTGGACGGGAACTAAAGGAAACCTATCCTGAACGAAGCCATGTTCCTGGCGAAGTCGTATTTGAACTGCGTAACGTATCAGGTAACGGCGACAGGGATATTTCCTTCACGCTCCGTAAAGGAGAGATACTTGGAATGGCCGGGTTGGTCGGCGCCGGACGGACAGAACTGGCAAAAGTCATTGTCGGCGCCGCTAAAAAGGCTTCCGGTACGATTCTAATTGATAATCGTCCGGTTGACATTCGCTCTCCCCAGGACGCGCTACGGCACGGTATCGGACTTATTCCTGAAAACCGCAAGGAAGAAGGATGCTTCCTCAATATGGATATTTCCTGGAATATCGCGTTTGCCAATCTTTCACGCATATCCGGTTTCATGGTACGGAAGAATGAAGAACGGGTACTTGCGGAACACTTCAAAAATCTCATGCGAATCAAAACGCCAAGCCTGTCCCAAAAGGTAAAGCTGCTATCTGGCGGCAATCAGCAGAAAGTCGTGCTTTCCAAAACCCTTGCGGCGGAATCGCGGATACTCATTTTTGACGAACCCACACGGGGTATTGATGTGGGTGCGAGGCAGGAGATTTATACGCTTATGAACGATCTTGCCGCGAAGGGGCATTCGATTATTATGATCACTTCTGACATGGAAGAACTTCTTGGCATGTCTGACCGGATTATCGTCAT
>JAIRPH010000095.1 GCA_031257135.1 Spirochaetaceae bacterium | reverse complement strand
TGCCTCGGGTATCAAAGCCGATTACCGCGTATTTGTCGGGGAAATCGGGCAACGCCGCCTCGTACACCATAGTCTCATACGCGTGCCGGATGTCTGCCTCGCTCGCTCCATGTTTGAAGTCCGAGGGATTAAACTCGAAATGAACATCCATACTTTTAGCCTACCAAAAACCGCCCCGCAAAACAAGTCTCTTCAAACAGCCCAGCCGGTAATAGCCCGCCGGGGTTAGACCCTGAAAAGCGTCTGACCCCGCTTGTTTTTAGGCGGGAATTTTTCCCCCTATGCCGGGAGATGTTCGTAGCATGGTACGAAACTCTCGTACCATGCTACGAAACTCTCATATCATGCTACGAAACTCTCACACCATGATGGGAGCGGTTCGTATCATGGTGAGAGCGGCTCGTAGCATGATACGAGAACCTCGTACCATGATACGAGAACCTCGTAGCATGGCGCGAGAACCGCCCCGCCTTGGTTCAAAGTCTCTCCTATAGTTTACCGAGCGCAATTTAGATTCTTGACAAAATAGTCCTGTTTTTCTAACATAACAGCTATTGAAGTACACGATAGATAAAATTTCTGCGGCGGACGCAAAGTTTGAAGCGCAGAAGATTGCTTTTGCGCCGCTGGCGTTTCAGGCGGTTCGGGCGTTGTTGGAGCTTGGCATTTTGAGGAAGGTTTCTGACGCCGGAGACAGCGGGCTTACTCGGCGGGAGGCGGCGGATTTGACGGGCGTTTCGGCGTACGGCGCGGGGACGCTTCTTGAGATGGCATTGGCATTGCGGGTTGTGCGGCTTCGTCCTGATTCTTCGCCGGATACGGAAGAACGCTTTGTTTTAGGCAAAATCGGCTGGTTTCTTCTGGAAGACGATATGGGCAGGGTGAATCTCAATTTCGTCAACGACGTCTGTTATCAGGGCGCGGGGCTTCTCGCGGAATCGGTTAAGACCGGAAAGCCCGAAGGCTTGTCCCTGTTCGGAACTCAGTGGAAGACCATTTACGAAGCTCTGCCTTCACTGCCCGAAAAAGCGCGGAAAAGCTGGTTTGAGTTCGATCACTTTTATTCGGACCGAGCCTTTCCCGAAGCTCTGCCGATTGTATTCGCCCGCAAGCCTCGAAAATTGTTCGATATAGGCGGAAATACCGCAAAATGGGCGATACGTTGTTGCGCCTATGATCCTGACGTGGAGGTTACGATTATAGACTTGCCCGCGCAGACCGCCGCGGCCGAACAAAACGCCGCCGCCGCGGGATTCGGGAACCGGATTAAAATCTACCCCTGCAACGCGCTTGATCCGGAGGCGGTCTTTCCCGCCGGAGCGGACGCGGTCTGGATGAGCCAGTTTCTGGATTGTTTCTCTCTGGAGGAAGTAACCGGAATTCTAACCAAGATTAAGTCAGCGGTTGGAGACGAAACGGACGTCTTCGTATTGGAGCCTTTGTGGGATATGCAGAGGTTCGAGGCTTCCGCGTATTCTCTGCTGGCTACGTCGCTGTATTTTACCTGCATGGCAAACGGAAACAGCAAGATGTACCGTTTCAAGGAACTCGCCGAAGCGGTAGAATCCGCGGGGTTTGAACTCAAGACGGCTCACCATGAAGTCGGCTCGAATGGGTATTCGCTGTTGAGGTTTAGGAAAAAGCCATGACCTTGTATGTTTCCCGATTTACCGCGTGGGCGCCCGGTCTATCCTCCGCCGAGGACTGGCGGGAATGGACAGCCGGAACCCGGCGGATCAGCTTAACCGGCGAAAGCCCTGAACTGCCGTTCATCGACCCCCGCTTCCGCCGAAGGCTGAGTCAAATATCCCGGATGACCATTCAGGTTCTGCACGATCTCCTTCCGCTGGAGGAGGATACAGGCGTCGTCTTTCTTTCCTTTTGGGGAGAACTTACCCAGCAGTTCAAAATCAACCGGATGCTGATTACCGAAGGCGATATAAGCCCCTCGGCGTTTCCGGTGTCGGTTTTCAATACCCCGCCGGCGGCCGCCTCAATCGCGCTGAACCTGACCGCCGGCTACTCCGCGATCTACCCCGCGCGAAACCGCTTCGCCGACGGCTTGCTCGTCGCCGCCGCGCCGATACTAGCCGGAACCCGGGAAGAAACCGCCTTAGTCTACGCGGACGAATATCCGCCCCCGGAATACCGCGGACTCCATACCCTCGAACCCTTGTCCTTCGGAGCCGCGCTTTCCCGCGCGCGCAAAGGCGATTCGATTCCGGTTCATCTGCCTCAGCCGCAGGCTGTTCCTAGTCCGCAGGCTGTTTCTCAGCCGCAGGCTGTTTCTAATCCGCAGGCTGTTCCTAGTCCGCAGACTGAACTGGAATCGCCTCAGAGCTTTTTGAGATACCTCTGGAGCTTTAATCCTTCCACGGAAAGATAAAGTTTCTCAGCGAACGGGTTCCGGTTTTTTCCCGTTCCTCGATTAAGAGCGCGTCCCAGGGTATTTTGCGCCGGTTCGCTTCCGGGTTGGCTTCGAGCCAGTCGTATTTGAGAAGCCGCAGTCTAAGCGCCTCGTCAAGATACAGAAGCATCCCCGCAGGTCCGGGAAAAAGAAACGCCAACAGCGTCGAAAGAGCCAGCGTTATAAGACAGTAAATAAGCGAAAAAATGCAGAATAACGGATTATCGAAAAAGACAAGAAAGCATTTCTTTATGATTTTAAGAAAATTCCGATCCAGCCTAGCCCGAATCGGAAAGAAAAATTGAAACGAAAGAACGCTTACAATCATAGTCCAGAAGATTACCGCGGCAAGCAACAGACCAATCATAGAAGACATACTCAAGTAAAACGGAATCGCCACACAAAGAAGAATCAGCAAGATACAAAATAACCCGCCCATGACCAGCCCCGGAATCCAAGCGGACTTCAGCTGGGTGAAGAAGTCGCCGAATCCGAACGCGCCGTAGTCAGAGACCGATTTCAAACAGAGCGCCGCCGCCGCAAGATAAATAAAGCACCACAAAATCCCAATGCTTAAAACCGCTATGCTCAGTACCGGGACGGCTTCCAAAAGGGCGGGAATAAAAATCGGAATTGCCGCGGACGCGATGAACCCTAAGTTAAGAAGCGCAACTCTGAACAAATTATCCCACATATCGAAAAACGTCTTTTTTATAAGAAATCCTATCATGTTCCCATGATACTGTAGAGACGCCCTATAGTCAATTTCAAAGTTTTATCCTATTATGTATTTATGGAAAGAACATTCGTAATGTTGAAACCCGGAGTCCTCCACCGGCGGGCTGTGGGGGAAATTGTACATCGGTTTGAGCGGAAAGGACTCAAAATCATCGCGCTCAAAATGATTCGCATGAATAAGACCATGGCGGAAACTCACTACGCCGAACACGTAGGCAAGAAATTTTACCAAGAACTGGTCGATTATACGTGTTCCGGTCCGGTAGTCGCTATGATCCTTGAAGCGGAAAGCGCGATATCCAAAGTCAGACGCCTCATCGGTCCAACCAACGTTAATGACTCTCAACCCGGAACCATCCGAGGAGATTTCGCGGCAAGTACCACCCTCAATATCGTTCACGCCTCAGACTCAACCGCCGCCGCGGAACGAGAAATCGCGCTCTTCTTCAAACCCGAAGAACTATGCCTCTGGGACGACGGAAATCACTCGTGGTTTTAGAGCCGACTCGCTCAAACCGGAGAGTTCGCCTGCGGGCGCGACGGGCAACCGGCCGCTAAAAAAACGCCCCCGCTCCGCGGCTTCAAGCCGGGAACGGGGACGGCTGGGCGATGCGTTTTCGCGAAAACGAGGCGCGCAACGCAGGACGGTTACTTATCCGAGAAGGTCCATGGTACGTCTTTATCGGCGATTTTCACCGTAGCCGACTTTTTTATAGACTCTCCAGTTACGGTAGTATTACTGTCTATCTGCACTAGATTCCAGCCTTTCTTGAGGATAAGATTTACTGCGCCCCAATTATAGGTATAGCTACCCGAGGATGCCCGCGCCTGAATCGATTTGGAACTGTCTTCCTTCCATGTTTTCGCAGAACGGCTCAGAGTAACGTCCGTGTCGGCGTAGACATATAGGATTTGATTCCTATTCATATAGGTAGCATCGTCAGTATCTAAGGACTGCCGGCTTATGGAGTAATAATTACTACCGCTATTCCAACTGAAATAGGACACTAGGGTAAATTTCGCGTCGGCGGAGCTGACTGTCGGGGCGAGGTCGCCGTCGGTATCCTCGAATAAGTAAGAGTCAAGCCCTGAAGTACTAAAACTGTAGAGATATGAGGGCGCGGCGGGCAAGGTGAAGGAAAATTTTCCGCCGGTAATGGAAAATTTCGCGCCGTTATAGTCGGTTTGTTCCGCAAGCGAGGCTGGCACACCATCGCCGGACAGGGCGATGTCTTTTCCGGTAATGGTGGCTTGTCCGGTAGTCTCTTCGGTAATTCCCGGAAGTCCGCCGGAATCGTCCGAATCGTCGCCGCCACAGCTGGCGAACATCAGTCCGAATGACAGAGCGATTGCCGCCATTCCCATCAACAACCCTTTGTTGTTTTTCATAGGTAAACTCCTTTTCGTTTTTCCGGCAAACGACAGCCGCGCAATCTGTTTGCGGCAGGTTGCGGTTAGGTTTATTCCGTTCAACGGCGATGCCTCCGTTGCCGGTTTAGGTCCGTTGAACCGGACTAATACCTTCTCCTTGATAAAAGCCCGCGGTGTGGGATTCAGCGGGACGAATCCTATCGGACAAGCGCGTTTCAGCCCTATCAGGGGCGCGCCCGATAGTAATAGAGAGAAAAGATTGAGATAAGAATTTTGGGATGAAGCGATAATTATGGCATGAGTAATGAGTAATGAGTAATGAGTAATGAGTAATGAGTAAT
>JAIRPH010000045.1 GCA_031257135.1 Spirochaetaceae bacterium | reverse complement strand
CCATAATGTAGACACATTATGGACAGACCACCTTAAAAAACGCATTTTCGCAGCCGTTAGGCGAGAAAATGCAAGGTCTGTCCGCAAAGTAACCGACTTTGTGGACAGACACTATCTATGACGGAATTCGCGGGCTAAATCCCGCTTTACATCCCGTTCCCGAATATCCGATCGCTTATCATAAGCCTTTTTCCCTTTGCAAAGGCCTAATTCCACTTTAACCCGGCTTTTTTTGAAATAAAACGAAAGGGGAATGAGGGTATACCCTTTCTCGTCCACCTTCCGGGTGATTCGTTTAATCTCATCCCGATGGAGGAGGAGCCGTTTTTTTCGCTCAGGCTCATGGTTGAACACCGAGGAAAAGGGGTTTTCCGCCACCGTAAGAGAACGGAGCCAGATTTCGCCCTTTATAACCTCCGCCCAGGCGTCGGGAAATGATATTCTGCCGTCACGGAAGCTTTTTACTTCGGTACCGAGGAGTTCGATGCCGCACTCATAACAGTCGTCCACCGAATAATCGTACCGGGCCTTGCGGTTTACCGCGATGATTTTGACGCCTTCACTCATTGTTTTGTCTCAGAGCGATGACGGGCCGAAAGGAAACAAAAGCCGAACAGGTATCGGGGGGAAGAGAAGCCCTCGTTTCGGCGCCGACCGCGCCCGGCGGGTTAATCCAAGCGCCGCCTCGCAGGGATCGTTCCGGCGAGCCTATGGCGCGGATATATTCCGGCGGGGCTGGAAAAAAGTCCAACGGCGCGTACGGATCGCCGCACCATTCCCAATGGCCGCCAAGAAGATCTTCCAAAGCGGGATTATCTCGCCCGGCGGCGTATTCCCACTCCGCCTCCCGGGGGAGCCGCGCCTCGTATGACGCGAGGGCAGGGGGAAGCAGCCCGGTAAGCCACCGGCAATAGGCTTCCGCAGCGTACCATGAGACGCCGGAAATTCCGGCGATGCCGGGGGGGGAATCTCCCAGGTAATCTATGGTAACCAAGCCTTGTTCCCGAAGGCGCTCTCTCTGCTCTCCACTCCACTCATCATGAGCCGCGAGAAACGCGGCCCAGGATTCAGAGGATACCTCGGTATCGGCAATCCAAAAATCCTCAATGAGCGCCTGATGGGGAAAAACGCCTTGCATGGTAAAGGAGCCGCCGGCGATCCTTCGGAATTCCATCCCTCCCAATTCCAATACGGCGGAATTTTCGGCGGGAATTCCGGTGGAGTTGCCGGCGGAAGTTCCGGCGGAAATTCCAGCGGAAGTTCCGGCGGAGTTCTTTTTATACCACGCCTGAAATGCTGGAGGAACGGACTCCGGAGGAGCGGACTCCGGAGGAGCGGACTCCAGGGAGAGCAGACCGGCAAGCCATACGGCGGCGCCTGGGGTATCCGAAAGGTAAGCCGACGCATCCTGAGCGAAACGAAGCAGCGTCACCGGCGAGGGGGAAAGTCCTCCATTGCCGGTTAAAGCCGCGGCTCTGATGAGATCCCGCAGGCCGGTCCGCGTTACGGTAAAGCGGAGGGAAGCTTGAAGTATCCCCTCCATGGCCTCCCGAGCCGCCGGATCTGACGCCGCCGGGCCGGAGCGATACGCTCCTTCGGAAAGTTCCTGGGGAATTTGCCATATTTCGGATGGCTCTCCCGCAAAAGACCACTCGCTGTAACGGACGGCGCCCAGCCGTAGGGCCTCCAGGGGATCCGCCGCCGTGAGGGTTCCCGTAATACGGAGCCGCCGGGGAAAAAACCAGGAGCCGAAAACGCGGTTTCCAACAACCGCTTCGGTCTTGAAAGGGCTAAAACCGGGAAGAACCATTTCGATATTCCGGGTTCCCCGGGAAATAAAGATTTCACACGGGGCGCTGCCCAGGGTAAGATCATCAACGCGAATCGCGGCTCCTTCCGGTTCGGAGATAAAGGCAACCAACGCGCCCGGCTTAACAATGCCCGGATAACAGAAGACGAAAAAGAAAATTACTACCAACGCCAGACCGTAAAGAATGGCGAGGTAATACCCCGGTCGTATTCCCAAAACAACCGGCAGCTTGACCCGATCTTCATCCGGTGTCTCTGAGGAGCGGCGTGTTTCTTTAATCCACATAGCGGCATTATAGGGCGTCCCTTGCCCGTTGTCAACGTTACGCATGAAACCGGCCGGTCTAAAATCGATTGTTTTTTCGATGGTTCACGCGAAATATTGACTCTCTCTATGGCTGTTATTATAATAAAATGTAGACACAATAGACAGACTATCTTATAAAGAGCATTTTCGTCGTCTAAAGGCTGCGAAAATGTAAGGTCTATTTACAAAGCAACCGACTTTGTGGACAGACACGCTGTTTATCACCGTATGTTAAGGAGGTCGTATGTACAATTTTACTATGAGACGGCAGCGGCTCATTTCCGTTGAAGGATGCCGCCGCTGGGAAGCCTGGGAAGAAACCGTCCGGTATGAGCCCGCTGAAACCGCCCTGATTCTGGTGGATATGTGGGATCGGCACTGGAGCGAGGGGGCAACCCGGCGCTGTTCTGTCCTGGCGGAACGGATAAACGAAACGGCGATCCACGCCCGGAACAGAGGGTATCTCATTATTCACGCGCCTTCGGACACCATGGATTTTTACCAGGGAAACGATGCGAGAAAACGGTTCTTGTCTCTGGAAGCTCCCGGTCACATCCCCGAGCCGGTTACCCTGGAGGGGTATCCTTCGCCGGTGGACGCTTCCGATGGGGGCAGCGATACGAATGATTCCTATCTTCCGAATACGAGGGTCTGGAAGCGCCAGAGCGACAAGATCTTCATCGATGCGGAGCGGGACCTCATCTGCGGGGACGAGGGAGACCGCCTCTACGCGCATCTCGTTTCCCGGGGGATCAAATTCGTTATCTATGCGGGGGTGCATACCAATATGTGCATCCTAGGCCGGAGTTTTGGGATAATAAAGACCGTCCGCAGGGGCTTCAAGACGGCTCTGATTCGAGATCTGACCGATGCTATGTATAACCCGCAGAAGCCTCCTTATGTTAACCATGATGAGGGAACCGCTCTTGTCATTAGTTATATAGAAAAGTTTTTTAGCCCCACCATTAACAGCGCTCAGATTATCAATAAAGAACCTTAAAAAAGAGAGTTGTTCAGCGGAAGTTGTTCAATAAGCGATTATTGAACAACTCTATTGGATAAATTTTAAACAATGCCGTTGACAGCCGGGAATTCCTGTTGTATCATAATTCCTATTATGGCAGGCAGAGCAGGCAAACACAGAAAAAGCGGCGCCGTTTCCACCGGAACATTGATAAAACGGCTTCTTTCCGATAAGTATCTCTATTTGATGATGCTTCCCGGCCTGGCGATAGTATTCATTTTTTCTTATATGCCGATGTACGGGCTCCAAATCGCGTTTAAGGACTTCAAAATCCGGGACGGTATTTTAGGGAGTTCGTTTGTGGGTCTTAAACATTTCGCGCGCCTTTTTACGCACCCTGACGGCAGGCAGGTCATTATCAATACGCTTATTATCAGCATCAATACGCTTATCTGGACATTCCCCGCGCCGGTTATCCTTTCTCTCTTGCTGAACGAACTCAACGGCAAGGTATTTAAAAGAACGGTACAATCTATTTTGTATCTGCCTCATTTCATATCCTGGGCCGTCATAAACGGGCTTATGTTCGGTTTTTTTTCCATTACCAGCGGGATGGTAAACAAGGTTCTCGTTTCTCTCGGACTGCCGGCGGTTAATTTCCTTTCAAATCCCGCGACTTTTCGGCAGTTGCTTTATTTGACCAGTATATGGAAAGGGGCGGGTTGGGGTACGATTATTTACATGGCCGCTATATCGGGAATTGATCCAACCCTTTACGAGGCGGCTATTATCGACGGCGCGGGGCGGATCAGGCGCATGTTAAGCATTACGTTGCCCATGATAAGTTTTACCATTGTAACACTCCTCATCTTAAATGTGGGAAATGTAATGAGTTCTAATTTTGATCAAATATACAATCTAATTTCGCCTGCGGTCTACTCCGTTGGGCAGACGATTGACGTGTTTGTGTATGAGCAAGGCATCAATAAGATGAATTATTCGTTTACTACCGCCATCGGGCTGTTCCAGCAGGTTATTAACTTTATGTTGCTTTTAGCAACTAATAAAATAGTCAGGATGATGGGATCCGAGGGCTTCCTGTAGAAAAGGGGAAAGAAATCATGGCGGGACTGAAGAAAGGATTTTTATCAAATCTCTTCGATGTATGTAATCTGATATTTTTTGCGCTGTTGGCGTTTATCATGCTGCTGCCTTTTTGGAATGTGCTGATGATTTCACTAACTACCCAAGGTGATTATTTTAGGCGGCCTTTGGTTCTACTTCCGTATAACATCAACATTGATTCCTACCGGTATTTGTTCAAAGCGCCGACAATTCCCCGCTCCTATTTGATGTCCGCCATCATTACGTCTGGCGGGACGGCTTTTAGCATTTTGCTTACCTCCATGCTCGCCTATCCGCTGTCGAAAAAACGATTGGCGGGGAAAAAATTTTTTACCTTATACTTGGTGTTTACCATGTTTTTTTCAGGCGGCCTTATTCCAACGTATCTGCTTATTACGACCACCCTGCATCTGCGGAACAATCTTCTGGCGCTTATTCTGCCGAGTGGCGTGAGCGTGTGGAATTTTATTATCATGCGGACTTTTTTTATGCAACTGCCGGAATCTATGGAAGAGTCCGCCAGGATAGACGGCGCTAATGATTTTACGATTCTATTCAATATAATCTACCCCCTTTCTACGGCGGTGCTGTCAACCCTTGCCCTCTTTGTAGCGGTTGGTTTCTGGAATAGCTGGTTCAACGCCCGGTTATACCTTAACGACGCTAAACTTTTTCCACTTCAGCTTGTGCTGCGGAATATGGTAAAAGATTCCTCGAAGCCCGCGGAATTGCTCATCGCGGCTTCCCAGATGCGGGATGCCCTGGGTAATCCTGTTTCACTTTTTGAGGACGGGCTTAAAATGGCCATGGTGGTGATTGCGGTGGTACCAATGCTGCTGATTTATCCCTTTATACAAAAGTTCTTTGAAAAAGGCGTTATGATTGGTTCAATAAAAGGTTGAACGTACGCGGCAATACGCCGCTCGTTATAGGAGTCTAAGATGAAAAGAGTTATTATTCTGATGGGCGTATTGACGCTTACGGCGTGGTTCGTTTCCTGCTCAAAAGACGGCGCTTCCGCTTCGGGCGGCGCGGGACAAGCGGGAGGACGTAACCTGGTAACAATCAAGCTGTTCTCTGCTGATGAAGGCGTTACATTTGATCCGGCTAATGATAAATTAGCCGAGCTGATTCGTGACAAATTCGGCATTATCTTTGACGCCGAATTTAATGATGATTCAGAGGCCCATGTGCTTCTTGCCGCCAGCGGCGCGCTGCCGGATGTTTTTTACAGCGAGCCTTTGTACTATATCACCAATTATCTCAATTTTATCGACCAGGGCTATGTAAAGGAAATCCCGCAGGCGATACTCGACAAATATCCCAATGTAAAAAACATTATAGAAACATCGGATATTTGCGTAATCAGCCGGGATTTGTTCGGGGGAAACTACCTGCTTCCGAAACCGGACAGCATGGATCGCTCCCTGTATATCGCCGAGAGGCGGGGTATTTTCTACCGGAAGGATTGGGCCGCGAAATTCGGAATAACCGAACCGCCTTCGAATTGGGAAGATCTCTACACCCTGCTGCGGCATTTTACCTTTGATGATCCCGACGGGAACGGCGTCAAAGATACCTGGGGGATTTCCACGCCAAAAGCGGGAGAGATGCGTAATTGGTTTATCTCTTGGGGCATAAACGTGTCGGACTGGATAGAAGATACCGACGGCGTATGGAGGCACGGACAACTCAGCAATGCGTCCATTGAACCGCTGAAATTTTTCCGCCGCCTGTATGAGGAAGGTATTCTAGATCCCGAGTTCGCTCAGATTGATTACCGTCAAACCATGCAGAAACTCGCCGGCGGCGCGGTTGGCGCTATCACGCGCAACGCCGATACAGACTGGATAAATGCCGTCATTGTGGAGCAGTTTGCTTCGGCGAATCCTGAAGGCAATCCTTTTGATAAGGTTGGTTTAATTCCAATTTTATCAAAAGATAAAAATTCAAAACCTTATATGCATAAATATATGCTGGACATGACCGGTACGCAGTTTGGTTCGAATATCAGCGATGAAAAACTCGACCGCTATCTCGAGTTCCACAATTGGGCTATGAGCGAGGAAGGTAAGAGCTATAAACTTGGGTTTGAAGGCGTTACTTGGGAGAAAAACGCCGAGGGTGATTATCAATACATCAAAGATAGTAACGGACAGAATCCGGTTATCGCTGAACTGTATAAATCAGTAGGGCTTTTGAATATGCCGAGTTGGGGTTTTGAACTGGCTTGCGATTTCAAGTGGCCGATGGAACGATACGGCATTTACGCGAGCGAGGTTAGAGAACTGAGCGCGTGGGCACGGGCGCAGCGGAACCCGTATGCGGTTCCGGTCAATATCGCCGTTAAACTGGTCAATACGCCGGCTAAGATGGAAGCGGATTCTTTCAACTTTTCTAACGCGGTGGCGGAAATAATTATGGGCAAAGAACCTGTGGAAACAATGTTCGCCGCAATGGTTAAAAAGGCCATGGATTCCGGTCATCGGGAAGCAATTGAAGATGTAAACCGCTTCTTAAAAGAAAAAGGACTTCAGTAAAACGCGCAGGGCGGAGGGCCGCCCTGCTCTTGCCTCTTGTAAAAAACGCTGAATTTTCAAAAAAAACACAATTGCCATGAATAAAATACAATACTAACAAAAGAGAGGTTTCATAATAGATGGTAAAATAACATTTTCATACATTAGAAAAAAAGGAGCGCCCTATGGTCAAAGGCAATTGGATTCTTTCCTTAAAGAAAATGAAGAGCAAAAACTGGGTTAACGGCATTGAGGTTGGGTTTTCTCTTGACAGAGAAGGGACGATACTAGGTGAAATCCATCATATTCCCCGAGAAATCGTAGAACGGGCTTCCAATGCCATAGAACTTGCCGTGTTGGTATGCCGGATGCAGCAGCAGGCTACGGCGCTGTTCAGAAAAATGTATCACAAAAAAACATCAGCTCTGGAACGGAACTGAATCGGGAATCGCAAAGAACCGAAGCTTTTCCAAACCGGTATTTCTTCTAATATTTTGGTTCTTCTTATACCATTGTTCCGTTAAAGCCATCTCTGTGGGAAAAGGTATCTTATACTTTTAACCATAGGAGACAGATTATGAAAGAAAAAAACAGAAACGCAAAAACAGTTTTGCTGTTTATTCTCCTCGCTTCCCGTGTCATGGCATACGGACAGAATAATTTTTCTACCGGCGCCGGGATCGAGGCGAATATTATTACGCTTGATAATCCGGGATTTTCGCTGGGGGGCCTTCTGAATGCGGACTACCGCTTTATTCCTAACTTTGCCGCCGGTATCAGCGTTGGAATGGGTTTTGATCTAAAAGATATGATCAGCGCGGAAAGTCGAATTTTTGGCCGTTGGTATATTTTTAGACCTGCAATTTTGGAATTTTTCCTTCAAGCAGACGCAGGGCTTTTGATGACAATCAGGAATGGGAATTATCAGGAAAGCCGCGGTTCTCCTTCTATCGGACTGACTCTGGGAACAAGAATCCTGCTGCCACATAACTGGTATCTGGAACCCTATATTCGGGGAGGTTATCCTTTTAAGGGAGCCATCGGCCTGCTTGCGGGTATTTCGCTGGGCGGGAATAAAAATGAACAGGCAAACCGAAACCGTCTGAGCGGCGGAGACGAACTGCTTGATCGCAAATCGGGCGAAGAACTGATCATTCGGCGGGAAATTTCGACAGTACCGGAAATAGCCGCCCTTGCGATAGAACCGTACATCTACTTCGCGTCAAATACCGCAAATTTTTCCGGCCTTGATGCCACTACGGTTAAGAACAACGGCAACCTTCTCAAGGAACTGGCTTCTTTTATGAACCATAATACCGAATATCAGCTTGTTATAGAGGGACACGCTAATCCGGTTGAAAATACCAAAAACGAGGAAGAAATGTCGCTTAATCCTTTAAGTATTAAGCGGGCGGAAGTTGTTGCTAATACGCTCATTTCTTCCGGCATTGAGCGGAAACGCTTAATCATCGCCGGTTCAGGGGGTACAAAAACCGTTGCCTCCTGGACGGATCGGGAGCATTGGAATCTTAACCGGCGGGTAGAATTTATGCTCATCCGGTATGTAGAACATACGCAGTAACGCCGGTGCATGGCGTTTCTCCGTTATGTTGACCTTATTCAGGAGGGAAGAAGAATGAAGAAATCAGCGCGTAATGGCTCGGCAGGAAATGGAAAACGCATAAAGATGACCATATTCCTGCCCGCGGTATGCCTTGTGTTGTTTACCGTAGCGGTAATCTGGGGATGCGATAATCCTATCATTAAAAAATGGTACACAGAAGAAGTCACCCAGAAATCGAGTAATTCCGGCGGCGGCGATTCCGGCGGCAGCGGCAGCGATGGATCCGGCGGTGGTTCCGGCGGCAGCGGCAATGGATCCGGCGGCGGTTCCGGCGGCGGCAGCGATCTTTGGGGGCCCGATGGTTCTTGGGATAGCGGTAATTCCGGTTCTGGCGGTTCCGGTGGCGGTGGCGGTGGCAGTTCCGGCGGCGGTTCCGGCGGTAGCTCCGGCAGCGGCGGTAATTCCGGTGGCAGCGGCGGCGGCGGCGGTGGTTCCGGCGGTGGTAGCTCCGGCAGCGGTGGCGGTGGCGGCGGTGGTTCCGGCGGTAGCTCTGGCAGCGGC
>JAIRPH010000011.1 GCA_031257135.1 Spirochaetaceae bacterium | reverse complement strand
TCCAATACCACCGCCACACTTATCGCTGACATAACATCTGGTATTGTTACCGTTAAGCTCGGCAGTACATTTGCGGAGAAGAGTGAAGCTTACGAAAAAGATACGATAAAAGCCATGGGTGCTAATGGAAGCCCTAGCGAATATGATATGAACGCTTACACTAAGGAGGCTTACAGTTTCGGCTTAACTGCAACGGCTGACGGCAAGGGCGGGAAAATCATTCTCAGCGCATCCAGCAACTGGTCTATCAACGGAAATGAACAAACCGAAAGGACTGATCCCACCGTTTCCGGTTCCTTAGAGGTCTACGGCGCGAATGACGCAAAGGTCTATAGTGAAAACTTAGATACCGAAGCCAAACTCAACGAGGCATTGAAATTGATCGGTAAAAATAGATACTAGCCTTTCTTGTCGGCGGCTCGCAGTCTAACGTTGCGTTTTGCCGGGTGCGGAACCTTCATCGGCGACCCTCGAAGGTTTCGTTTATTATTTCAAATAAAGTTAGTTAAAACTAATTTTTCAAATAACCGAGCGTATACCCGAAGCGGATATACGCCGGACTTTCACAAAGCCAAGCCTGCAAGATACTCGTCGTAGGCTTGTTGAGCGGACCGAACCGCTTCTTCCGCCTCGGCGATGGTTTGGTCTAAGGCGTCAATGCCGGCGTCTTGGGCAATAAGCCGTTTCAGGTAATCCTGTCCCTGTTGGGTCTGATTGCCTGCGGCTTCCAGATTCCGCCGAGTCCGATCCTGTTCGGCGACCAGCCGGGTCCGCCGAGTTTCCATGTCCGTAAGGCTCTGCTTCGCCGCGTCCGCTTTCTGCTTCAGCGTAATTGCGGTCTGCAATGCGGCGCGTATTTCCGCGGGCAGTTCCTGATTACTCGAAACGCTTACAAAGGAATTCAGCGTAAGTTGAGCGAGGGTAATCGTTTCAGCGATGGGGCGTTCCTCCTGAACCGCAAACTCCAGCGTCTCCTTTTGATTGAGGGTCTGAGCAAAACGGTACAGCTTATCGGTTTTTTCGCGGTATGACGCCGGCGAGGAAAGAGCCGCGCCGGAAGTAATAGGATGCTCCACAATAAGCCGCTTCGCTTCGGCGGAAGCGTTTCTGAAACGATATACCTTCTCATAGGTTATGTTCCGGCTGATAGTCATAACTCCCTGACGAATCGTAACCGCGGATACCGTCCGGTTAGCGGAAGAGGCGACGCTCCCCGTAACCGATAAATCCTCGCCGTAGGAGATAAGCCGTGTTTCTCCCTCCGGGAAGAACTCGATGAGGGCGTCTCCGGCGTAGGTTCCGCCGTCGTACACCGTGATAGGTCCCGCAGGCAGTTTCATGCCCGTGGTATTGACGAGTTCCAGACTAACCGCCGGATTCATGGTTCTTCCCGGCACGGCGTTTGCCCCGGAAAACACCAAAGTCTTCTCCGCCTGAACCGCCGCCTCAACCAAAGGCAACATCGCGCTCTGCCGGCGGGCAAGGGTCACGGGCTTCTTAATGGTGAACTCAAACTGATCCCCCGCGGACTGTCCGCGAGCGGTTTCCGCCGAGCCGCCTTCAACCGCGCGCTTTCCCATCGCCATCGCGGGGGAAGGGGCGGTAGTCTCATCCATCGCCTGAGCCTGAGCGCGGGCGTTATACATCGCTCCGCCGTCATAAGCCGCCGGTTCCCCGGACTCGTAAGTTCGGGCTTCGGCAATTCCCGCTATGGCTAGAGGAAGAACCGGACGGGACAGATAATAGGGCGCGTACAAGTTTTGAATAAACGAAACCGGACGCCCTGTAACCAGCGAAAGTTCTAGGTTATTCCAGTCCGTATCGCCGTCATTGTCTACGATTGCCCAGCCTTGGAGGAGAGGCTGAGCTTGGGAAAGGTCTAACCGGTAGGAAACCTTCCAGACCGGCATAGGAATTACATAGCTTAGGGAAACCTCCCGCCGGCTCTTGCCCGGAAGCTGAATCGTAAGCCGCCGCGTATCCGAATCCCGGGACCCCATGATAAGGTCTAACGCCCGGTTTAAGTCCGCATTGAGCTTAGGGTCTTTAAAGCTGAAGCCTCCTATATCTTTAAAAGCAATCGTCTTGATTCCTTGATCTGTGTAGATCGACAAGTAAGGTTCTCGCTGGGTTTCTTGAGTTTGCCGGTATTCCACAAAGAGGACTCTTCCTCGGATTGGATTAGGCGCGGACGCCTCGATTTCCGCGCCTTTGAGGCTGTCCAAAAGCGCGGGGATGCTGGGATTTTCCAGAATGTCTAGGGACAAACTTTTCATTGTCCGTAGCAGGGTTTCTTCTGACGGGTATGATACGGCGGGGCTGGAATCAGGGTCGTTAATCGTCAGCGATTTGAGCGCGTCGTTTACCGCATCGAGGCTGAACGGAAGGGAGAGCGCGGCGGAACCGGTAACGCTCCCGCGGTGTTCAAAGAAGCCCACTCCGGAGGAAAACAGCGACAGCCGGCGGAGCGGAAGCTCTCCCTGAACCTCTGCGGGCGGAGGCGTCTGTCCAGCTTCATGAATGGACTGAGCCGGCAAGACCGCGGCTCCGGCAAGGCTTGCCATATAGGGCAAAGCCCTAAAGAAAGTTTTTAAAAACATACTATCAATATAACAGCGAAAGGATAGAAAAGAAACGGCCCCTTAAGGTATACTAAAACCATGACGTATGTGTCGATGCTTTTTCGTATACTTGGCAGTCTCGGTCTATTCCTGTACGGCATGAAGGTTATGAGCGACGGCATCCAGAAAAGCGCGGGTTCCCGGCTTCAGCGCGCGCTGGAATTTATGACCGGAAACCGGATTACCGCTATTTTTACCGGTTTTGCTGTTACGGCGATTATTCAGTCCTCTTCCGCGACTACGGTGATGGTAGTGTCTTTTGTCAACGCCGGACTCCTGACGCTCACGCAGTCCGTCGGCGTGATTATGGGGGCGAATATTGGGACTACCGTTACCGCTTGGATTGTCTCGCTTGTGGGCTTTACCTTGAGCATATCTTCCCTTGCTTTGCCGGCGGTAGGCATCGGGTTTGCGGCGAGCTTCGTCAAGTGGAAATATCAAAACTTGGGGGCGGTGTTCTTGGGTTTTGGGCTTCTCTTTCTGGGGCTTGATTTTCTCACGAAGTCCATGCCTGCCCAGCAAGCCGATGAGTGGCGGTTTATCGCGTCGGTTTCTAATCTTGGGGTTTTTTCTATTCTCATCGGCACGGGCATAGGTCTTACGCTGACGTTACTGGTTCATTCTTCCAGCGCGTCCACTGCGATTATTCTGACGATGGCTCATAACGGGCTGATAACCTACGAAATGGCGGCCGCTATGATCTTGGGAGCGAATATCGGCACGACCTTAGATGCGGCTCTCGCCTCCATAGGAACGAAGACCGCGGCTCGTCAAGCCGCGATGGTGCATATTCTCTTTAACGTTATTGGAACCTTTTGGGCGTTGCTGTTTTTCAGGCCGCTCCTTGCCTTAGTTGACTGGATTATACCGGGCGGAATGGAAGAGGCGATTACGCCGCATCTTGCCATGCTTCATACGGTCTTTAACGTACTGAATACGATGGTATTTTTTCCTTTTGTGAAGCCTTTCGCTCGGCTGGTTTCTATGCTGGTTAAAGACGCGGATCGGCCTGTTCCGGCGTCTTATAAACTGGAATACAAGTCCGGGTCTATGCGGGACACGCCTGAGCTGAACATACTGCGGGCGGAAAAAGAGATTCGGGATATGGCGGGGCTGGTTTTTTCTATGTATACGAACATCAGCGCCGCGCTTCATAAGGCGCAGGATGATCCGCAACGGGAGGAAGAGATAGACGCTTTGGTACAGGAATCGAAACGGCAGGAGAACTTTGCCGATGATATGCGGGAAGAACTGACTCGGTTTCTCATTGAATGTACTCGGCAACAGATCAGCCGCGAATCGGAAGAGCATATTTCCGAGCTTCTGCGGATTCTGGCGAATCTCGAAGACATGACTGACGGCTGTTACGGCATTACGCTGATTCTTGAGCGGAGCGTGAAGAAGAATCTGATTTTCAAGCGCAAAGAGATGGAAGCGTTGGTTCCGTATCTTGATCTAGTGGAATCCTTTTTGAATCTGGTGCGGAAACATCTCGGCAGTCCGCTGACTCCTGAGCTGGCGGTTCAAGCGGAAGAGTTGGAACGGAAGATCGATAAATCCAGAGACAAGCTGAAAAAGCTCGGGCGCAAGCGCATTGAATCCGGGCAGGATGTGAAAACGGAATTGCTTTTTATCGATCTGGTGCGGCGTATTGAGCAAGTCGGGGATTACTGCTACAACATTGCGGAATTACTGACTCGGCGTTAGAGAGGTTTACGGTGAACTATATTATAGCCTGCGAAACCCTGAAGCCTGAGCTTTCGGCGGTTATGGGGGACAGAGATTATCCTATCGCGTGGATACCTTCAGGGAAACACAGCAAAACCGAGGTTTTGCGTCAATGTATTCAGGAAGCCGTAGACGCGGTGTCTGAGGAGTATTCGGCGGTTTTGCTGGTATTCGGCTTTTGCGGAAACAGTCTTGCCGGCGTTACGGCTCGGCGTCAGCCTCTGATACTGCCGCGGGTTGCGGATTGTATTCCGCTGTTTCTGGGTTCTCAGGCGGAACGGGATTCCTACGGCGCGGGGTATTATTTTTTTACGGAAGGGTATATGCGTTCTGAAAGCACGGTTATATCCGAGTTCAGCCGGTGCGTGGAAAAGTACGGAGCCGAAGAGGGAACCGATCTGATGAAAGAAATGCTGAAACACTACGCCGATTTTGCGGTAATTGATACCGGCGCGTTTGACGGTAACGCGCTGGCTCAGGAGATACGGCCTTTTGCGGACGCGCTGAATCTTCGGGTTTCCGTTATCCCCGGCAACATACGGCTTCTGCGTAAACTGATTGCCGGCGATTGGAACGAGGATGAGTTTTTGATCGCGCCTCCCGGCGGAGCCATTATTCCGCGTTGAGGCTCATTACCGATTCTACCGGGAGCGAGAAGATAACTCCGTCGGCTTGGCTGTTTACGCCGTAGGCTTTGCTTAGGGCTTCCATGATGGCGGTTTTCGATTCCC
>JAIRPH010000092.1 GCA_031257135.1 Spirochaetaceae bacterium | reverse complement strand
GAGGAGCATCTTAGGAAGCTGGAGGCGGAGACGGAGGCTGGTATGTTTGTATCGAATTTTGCGGCTGATTTTAGGGCGTTTGTTGAGGGCTATGATGCGGATATGCGCTCTCTTCGCCTCGCCCGTGAGGAAAAGTCCCGGGCAGAGCAGGAAAAGGCGCGTATCTTGCGGCAGGCGGTTAGGGCTTTGCAGTCCGCGGGGTTTCCGGCGGAGGTTATCGCGCAAAAAATGGGATGCCCTCAAGAAGAAATCGAAGCGATACTTTCCGCCTATCCTTGATTCGCTTGCGACTACAGGTAAGGCGTTCCGTTAATGTTCCCATAAAGAAGCAGGATATACCCCTTCGGCAACGAGTTCAGCGATTCGCCGGCTTGCGGTTTCCTGATCTTCTTTGCGGGTAAGTCCGAACCCTTCCGTATCCGCTTCGAGGACCCGAATGGTGAGAAGTCCATTCTTGATGATCCAATCTACTCCGCGCGGAAGGGGACATTCATCTTTAGGCAGATTTTCAGATTCATTGAGAAAATCAAAGAAATATTTCCGCAATCCCGGCAGAATACTTCTCGGAAACCCCCAAAAATTCATAGATACTGGCATATCCGGCGCAAGTTCTTCTTTGGAACCGTTTTCAGCGGTATTGAAGATGCCTTTTTTTTCTCGTGTAATCGCGGTAAGCTCGTTTACCGATGCCAGACAGCCGTCTTTAATTTCGCATACCCATCTGGCAACGGTTTCTTCATCGCTGAAGGTGTTTTTCAGCTTATAGGGTACAATATACCCCTGCTTAATTGTAGGGAGTTTCTGCTGAGTAATCGCCGGAGACCCTAGATAGGTTCCCATAATCTCGAAGGCTTCTCGTCCGTAAAAAGCATCGGCGTTGATTACCGCAAAAGCGGGAACTTTGATTGCATCCGCCGCGCAGAGTAGCGCGTGAACGGTTCCCCAGGGTTTAGTTCTGCCCGCTTCCTGAGCCTTTTCAAAGATTTCCGGCGGAATACCCGCGTCCAATTCCTGATAAACCAGCTCGTACGGCACAGATTTCATGCGGCTCAATACGGTTTCTCTAAAATCCTGTTCCATATCGCGGCGGATAACGAATACCGCCTTCTCAAACCCCGACCGCAGGGCGTCATACACCGCGTAATCCAGCAACGCTTCTCCGTTTTGTCCTATCGGTTCCATCTGTTTGAGTCCGCCATACCTGCTTCCCATACCAGCGGACAATATAAGTAACAACGGTTTCATAGCTAGTATACTAGCCGATGTAATCTGTAAATACAAGAGGATATTGGGAAACCTTTTTTGCCCTTCTTGCATATTTTAGCGGTATCGGTTAGTATGTCTACATGGCTGAAGACCTAAAAGTTTCGTATTTGTCGAAAGACGACCTGATCTGTCCGGTGTGCAGTACTTCGTTTCAGCGAGAGGAACTCCTTTCCGGGGGCGGGCGGTTGATAGCGGGACCAATTACCGATGAGCTTCACCGGCTCTATGAGCCTTCTTCACGATATGGGGATGTGTATCCGCTGGTATATCAGGCTACGGTTTGTCCTGCTTGTTGGTTTGCGTCGATGGAAAAAGATTTTCCCGCTCTGCCCGCTTCGGCTCGGGAACCGGCGTGGCGGGACCGGAACAAGCGAATCCAGGATATTTGCGGGATTTTCCCCGAACTCGACTTTCATGGAAATCGAGACTTGATTACCGGGGCGGCGTCTCAGTACCTCGTCATGCTTTGCTACGATTATTTCCCGCCCGGCGCCGCGCCGACCATCAAGCAGGGAATCGCCGCGCTACGGGCAAGCTGGCTTTTCGACGAATTGCAGAGCAAAAAACCCGGAGAGCATTATAATTGGCTTGCTCAGTTGTTTAAAAAAAAGGCTCATTTCTTTTATATTGAAGCTCTGAATCGGGAACAGGCGGGGCAGGAAAGCATAGCGGAAGCTAAAAACCTCGGTCCTGATACGGATAAAAATTACGGCTATGAAGGGGTTCTCTATCTTTCGGCTTTGTTGAGCTTCAAATACGGACCCATCGAGGATGCGGAATATCGGAAAGCCTATCTGGGAAACGCCAAACGGACTTTGGCGAAAATGTTCGGTCTAGGAAAATCCTCAAAAAACAAGCCCAGTCCTCTTTTGGAACGGGCCCGAAATATTTATGATCGAATCAACCGGGAGCTAAACGAGAGCGATGACTGATCGGAATATCAGGCTTCTGCTTGCCTATGACGGAACGGATTTTTCCGGCTGGCAGAGGCAGGAGAGCCGGCGCACCGTGCAGGGAACCATTGAGTCCGCGCTGGAGAAACTGCATAAGCATCCGGTAAGGCTCACCGGCTCCGGCAGGACCGACGCGGGGGTTCATGCGGCGGGGCAAATCGCTCACTTCTATACGGATATACGAAACATTCCGCCGGACCGTTTTGTACCGGCTCTCAACGGACTGCTTCCACAGGATGTGCGAGTTCTTCACGCCCAAGAAAGCCGGTATGATTTTCACGCCCGCTTTGACGCCAAGTCCCGAACCTACCGGTATCGGTTTATCTGCGGACGCCATGGGCTTCCCCAAGAACTGCGGTACGGACTTCAATTGCGCCGTTATCCTCGGCAGAGCCTGCTGAACAGTTATGCCCGGCTGTTCAGGGGCGAGTTGGACTGTTCGGTTTTTGCCGTCCCCGGGGATCCTAGTAAGTCCAGAAGCCGGTATCTTTTCGGAGCCTTTTTTTTTATCCAAGGGGACGCGCTGATTTTTGAAATTACGGCTAACGCCTTTCTGTGGAAGATGGTCAGGTCTGTGGCGGGAACTCTGCTTCACTATGAGGAGAAAGGGCTTCCGCCGGAGGAATTTAAGGAAATCCTCGCCTCCGGGGATCGCCGGCGCGCAGGTCCTACGGTTCCTCCTCAAGGACTTTCTTTGTGGAAGGTAACTTATTATGAACGATAGAAATAGGGGAAAATTCTTAAAAAAGAACGGTTATCCTCTTGACTTTTTTCCCCTTTTCTATTATTTTTTCAATAATTGCTATTAGAAAATATTCCCCGGTTGTGTAATGGTAGCACGGCAGACTCTGGATCTGCTTGTGGGGGTTCAAATCCTCCCTGGGGAAAATCTGTAATAAGGGCCCCTTCGTCTATCGGTTAGGACATGAGATTCTCAATCTTAAAAGAGGGGTTCAATTCCCCTAGGGGCTGTTTAACTCGGTTATAAATGAAACATATACCCAATGATTGGACTAGGAAACAAAATAATCTCAAAATTATGCTGTCAAAAAAAGAAGCCTTTGATACTGGGATTAAGCTATTATCGGAAATGCACGGCTTGCTACACGATAAAAAAGTATATAACAATACTGAAGAAACCTGTAGAATACTATCAAATATGGAATATATGGCATATAACCCAGATAGAGGTATTGCCGGAAATATTTTGATAGATAACGGCGAAACTATATTTAATAAAGACATTCAAATAAAGTGGACGACTCGCCGATAACGGTCCCGATTAAAGCGGGAAAGTAAAATGAGACACAGCGAAAACCTATTCCGCAATTTTAGGAGCGTTTTATGGCAAAATATCTTGTCGCAATAGATCAGGGAACTACAAGCTCCCGGTCGATTGTTTTTGATAAGCAGGGCAATATTATTCAGTCGGCGCAGAAAGAATTTACCCAAATTTTCCCGAAACCGGGCTGGGTTGAGCATGACCCTATGGAAATCTGGTCAAGCCAGCTTGGAGTTCTTACCGAAGCGAAGACCCGGGCGGCGGCGTCATCCAGCGATATTGCCGCTATCGGCATTACCAATCAGCGGGAAACTACCATCGTATGGGAAAAAAGCACGGGAAAACCGGCGTATAATGCCATAGTCTGGCAGTGCAGGCGGACCGCGGAATATTGCGACAGTCTGAAAGCGAAAGGTTTCGACAAAGTAATTAAAGAAAAAACCGGTTTGATAGCGGACGCCTACTTTTCCGGCACCAAGGTACGATGGATTCTTGAAAACGTGCCGGGCGCCCGGGAAAAGGCTGAAAAAGGAGAGCTTCTTTTCGGTACGGTGGATACTTGGATTATCTGGAACCTGACTCGGGGCAAGGCGCATATTACCGACTACAGCAATGCGTCGAGAACCATGCTCTACAACATTCATACACTCGAATGGGACCCGGAAATCCTCAAGGAGCTGAATATTCCTCAGAGTATGCTCCCGGAGGTAAAGCCCTCAAGTTGCGTGTACGGAAGAACCGACCATGAATTTCTGGGCGGCGAGGTTCCTATTGCCGGCATCGCCGGGGATCAGCAGGCGGCGCTCTTCGGGCAACGCTGTTTTGAGCCGGGGATGGTCAAGAATACATACGGAACGGGCTGTTTTATCTTGATGAATACCGGAACTAAGGCGGTAGAATCGAAAAACGGACTCCTTACCACTATTGCTTGGGGCATTAACGGTACCGTTGAATACGCGCTGGAAGGGAGCGTATTTGTTGCGGGCGCGTCGATTCAGTGGCTTCGGGACGGGCTTAAGATCATCGAAAACGCCCCTCAGTCTGACGGGATTGCAGAATCCGTTCCCGATACCGGCGGGGTATATGTGGTGCCTGCCTTTACCGGACTCGGCGCGCCCTATTGGGATCAGTATGCCCGGGGCGTTATTGTGGGACTTACCCGGGGTACCACCCGGGAACATCTGGTTCGGGCTGTTCTTGAATCTTTGGCGTATCAGAGTTCCGATGTTATCAAGGCGATGGAAGCGGATGCCGGAGTTCCGATCAAGGCGATCCGGGTGGACGGCGGAGCATCCCGGAGCGGCTTCATCATGCAGTTCCAAGCTGACATCATCAATACTGATGTGGTCCGACCTAAAATAATCGAAAGTACCGCTTTGGGCGCGGCTTATCTGGCGGGGCTTGGGGTCGGCTTTTATGCTGACAAAGAGGACATCCAGAAAAACGCGGCTGTAGATCGGGTTTTCAAGCCGGCGATTCAGGAGGCAAAGCGGACGGAACTCCTCAGAGGCTGGAAAGAAGCGGTTAAACGCGCGCTCGGCTGGGCAAAATAAATTATTCTAGGAGATGATTATGAACATTGATCCCGAGTTGAAAAATCTGGACGCGCTTTTCCCGGCGGATTTTACGGAAGATCAAAAGGCGCAAGGGAAGACGCTTTTTCTAAAAAACCTTGCCCTTGAATCTCATCGTTTTTACGGCGGGAAGATGCAAACGATACCTAAATGCGGTATTTACGGGCTTAACTGGTTTAACGTCTGGTATACCCCGGGGGTTTCCAAAATATCGACCGTGATTCGGGATAATAACGACGCCTCTTTCGCCCTCTCCAACCGGGGAAATCTGGTGGCGGTGGTTTCCGATTCTACCCGGGTCTTGGGGGATGGCGATTGCACGGCTCCCGGAGGGCTGGGGGTTATGGAGGGGAAGGCGATGCTGATGAAGTATCTAGGCGGCGTGGATGCGGTCGCCCTCTGCGTGGATTCTAGGGATGAACAGGGGAAGCATGATCCTGAGAAGCTCATCAGCTTTGTGAAGATGGCGCAGTATTCTTTTGGGGCGGTGAATCTGGAGGACATAAGTCAGCCGAATTGTTTCAAGGTACTCGATGATCTCCGGGAAGCCTGCGATATTCCGGTCTGGCACGACGACGCTCAGGGAACAGCCTGCATCACCCTTGCGGGATTGCTCAACGCGCTGAAACTTGCGGGCAAGCGGATCGGAGACGCAAAGATCGCGCTTTTGGGAGCTGGGGCGGCGAATACAACCATAGCCCGGCTTATCATTGCTGACGGCGGAGACCCTGCGAAGCTGATCATGTTTGATTCCAAAGGTTCCCTGCATCTGGGACGAGATGACGTCAGGCAAGATAAACGGAACTATCGGAAATGGGAACTCTGCGAGAAAACCAATCCCGGACGCGCGGCTTCCGAAGCGGAGGCGATTAAGGGCGCGGATGTCCTCATCGCTCTGTCTAAGCCCGGACCGAACACGATAAAGCGGGAATGGGTGCGATCCATGTCGGAAAAGGCTATTGTCTTTGCCTGCGCCAATCCGACGCCGGAGATTTGGCCTCACGCCGCTAAGGAAGAAGGGGCTTATATCGTGGCTACCGGCCGGGGGGATTTTCCTAATCAGGTGAATAACTCGGTATGTTTCCCCGGGATTTTGAAGGGCGCGCTGGCGGTGCGGGCGCGGAAGATCACCGACGGCATGGCGATTCGGTGCGCTCATTCCATAGCGGACTTTTCCGAGAAACGAGGCATCAGCCCGGATAATATCATCGCTACCATGGAAGAAACTGACCTCTTCGCGCGAGAGGCGGCGGACGTAGCCCAGCAAGCGATCCAAGAAGGGGTCGCCCGAGTGAACTTGTCATGGGAGCAGGTTTACCATCAAACAAAGGCTGATATAACGGCGGTCAGGACGTTAGTGGAAGACATGAAAAGGCTGGGATGCGTCAAGGAACCTCCGGCGGAAGTGCTGGAAAAAGCCTTAACCGAGGCGATAGCCGCGGTCAGGAAATAGACGCCGACAGAATGTGTCTGACGCCATAGCCAACTTGTTGACATTTCGGTATGGCGCCTTATTATTCTAATTGACGGTCTTTATGACCTTTCAACAATTACCTTAGGAGGAGATATGATTTTAAAGAAAGCGTCTGTTCTCGCGTTTATACTGATTTTGGCTGGTATTCCGGCTTTCGCCGGAGGCGCAAGTCAGAGCGGTTCTTCGCCGGCGGCTACTACGGGAACCTTGCCCCGGAACGAAACCCTTTATTACAATGGTCTTGTGTGGGGGAGGGTTACTCAGTTCAATCCCTACGGACAGGGAGGCGTAAGTTTTGCCCTTACCGGCTATAACGCTATGGCAAATAACCTCATCTACGAAACGCTATTTCTCTACAATATGCTGGACGGAAAGATATATCCTCATATCGGTCAGAGTTACGCGTGGAACGGACCGATACTGACGGTCAAGCTCAACCCCAATGTCCGCTTTAACGACGGCTCCAAGTTTACCGCCGCGGACGCGGTCAATTCTTACATCCTCCAACGGGATTACCAAACCGGCGGATCAGGCATCTGGAATTACATCGAGAGCGTTACCGCCAAAGACGACTACACGGTGGAAATCAAGGCTAGTACCAAAAACTATAACCCCAAACGAGTCGAAGAGTCGCTTGCCGCTCTGTACATGACTTCCAAGTCCGCATGGGATAAAATTTTGGCGCAAGCCGATCCGGGGAAGAATAACCGCATGGCGGTCGCTCAATACGCCAACTTGGAAAACATCGTAGCATCGGGACCTTACAAGCCTTATTTCTGGGACGAGACGAAGGTAGTGCTTATTCGGGATGACAACTACTGGGGGAAACACCCCTCCCGGTTCGGGAAACTGCCTCCTCCCAAGTACATCTGTCATAACATCTTCAAAGACAACGCCGCTGGAGACGCGGCTTTTCGAGTAGGAGAAGTAGATATTTCTCATCAATTTATCTCCCAAGTGTGGAAGATGTGGGAATCCGGAGCCAAAGTCGAGACTTATCTTCCTCAGGCGCCTTATTATTTTCCGGGGACTACGGTTTGCTTGATCTACAACGTGAAGAAACCGGGGCTTGATGATCCGGCGGTGCGCCGCGCGCTTTCCATAAGCGTTGACTTCAATACGGTTGGTCAAAACGCCATGAGCGGGTATACTCCGCCGGTGGCGGCGTCTTTGATGTTGCCTACTCAGACGGAGCAAGCTCTGGTGGACTGGGATGCGGTAAAACCTTACCAGTGGACTGGAACTCTGGAGGAGCGAGCCGCGGAAGCCAATCGCATCTTGGATCAGGCAGGCTGGGTAAAGGACGCCGACGGCATCCGCGCCAAAGGCGGCGTGCGGCTTTCCTTTACCGCCGAGTGTCCCAACGCCTACTCCGACTGGCAGGCTACCTTAGAGGTAGTAGCTCAGAGCGCGCGTACCGTCGGTATAGAGGTGAAAACCAATTACCTTGCCCAGCCGATTTGGGTGCAGAATCGGGACAACACCCAGTTTGATATAACTCTGATGTTTTACAGCGGCGCGGGACCTGCGGCTCCGTGGAGCCGGCTGAACGCCGCCATAGGCAGTACCGAGATACCCGCCGAAGGGACTCCGAACAGCGCGCAGAACTACGGACGATGGATTAATCAAGAGGTAAACGATATTCTCGCTCAGATTCTGAAGGAAACAGACCCGGCTAAGATCAAAGCCCTCTACACGCGGCTCAACATCATTTACCTCCAGCAGGTTCCTATAGCGGTGGTTATGTATCGTCCTATACTGTTCTTTACGGTGAATACTTCTAACTGGGAGGGCTATCCTAAGCTCGGGGATGGAACGAATATCCCGCCTACGCTCTGTTCTCACGGTTACGGGATCGAGGCGCTCTATCGGCTCAAGCCGAGACGCTAATCTTCGCTACTTGAAAACTATGGAGGCTACGGTATAGCAACATCAGGAGGCTGAAACAATGAGTGATTTATCGCAAGAACAACCCCAAGAATATGAGGGTTTAGAGAGCGATTATGAAAAGACTGAGATACTGTCCGGCTATGAAATAGCAATGAGCGGAACTCCGTCATACATTCACCAGATAATCCTCGGGGAGTTATTCAGCCAGATGAATGAGTATTTCCGGGAAAAGAAGGGCAAGGCAGTTCTAAGTCCTATATCATTGATTTCACGGAGACGGTAAGGAGTCTTAACAATGACTTTATCAAAAACCGCTTGATTATGAAGGCTAAGAAATTGTCTCGGTCAAAGCGTCAATCCGATGAAGGGGTAAAAAATATAGTCATCCCTGACATATTCGTTATGTGCGAACCTTCTCGGATGAAAGTATCCAGCGGAACTTACTATGGAACGCCTAGCCTAGTCGTCGAGGTACGAAGTCCCAGTACCGAAACAGTCGATTTCGACTATAAGAAAATCCTCTATGAATCCTGCGGAGTGAAAGAGTATATAATCGTACTCAACTATCTCACAGCGGTTCATTACGTCTTAGGAGCGGATTCAGTATATCGCTCGACTGCCTGCGACAGCGCAGTGTCCAGACTATCTCAAGAGGGAGTCCTGACGATTCCAAGCAGTCAATTCCCAGAACTTACCCTGACGATTAAATCCTCATGGTTCGAGGAGTTTGAAGACGTAATTATCTAGCCCAGAAGATAATCGCTTATAAAAAACCGTCGGCTCGGCGCGTTGAATCGACGGTTATCCGCTGAAGGATTTTTCCGCCCTGAATTTTTTTTTAAAAAAAAGCGTATCCTTTGTTGAAAAAACAAGCCGGCCGATATATAGTTATTCCTAATGGATAGAAAGTTCATCATAGCAAAAACGAACCGCTTACTGACGCCATATAAC
>JAIRPH010000063.1 GCA_031257135.1 Spirochaetaceae bacterium | reverse complement strand
GCAAAAAGGATGGGACTATGCGGAAATTATCGAGACTACCGGCTTAGACGCTGAGGCGGTTACTGCTTTGTTTGGGGAAGCCGGTTTCCCATTATAGGTTTTGCCGCGAGCGGCTTGCGGGCTGTCGGCTTGCGCCGCCCGCTTACCGGGTTACGCCGCGCCCGCGGAGGTTTCGCCGGCGACGCCCATCGAGCGGCGTCTGACGCCAAAGCCCAGCGGGAAACGGCGTATTTCGCCGGCGGTATTTGAAGGGGATAAGATTCCCTCAACAAAATCCGGCGCGCCCCGGCATCCTTCTGTGTAACCTCGATTATACCCGGTAGAAAAAGATTGACGCCTTCCCTGACCTCTAGTATACTGCTTATATTATGGAGAAACCGATGAAAAAAGAAGTATTTTACTCAATATTAGGGAGTTTGTTAGCGGTCTCTGTGCTGGCAAGCATTGGCTGTAAAAAACAGGAAGAGGGAAAGAAGCTGAAGTTTCCTGAAAAGAGCATTACCATGATTTGTCCCTGGGCGGCTGGAGGCGGCACTGACGCCATACTTCGCGCGCTTTCCGCGGCGGCTGAGAAGGACCTGGGCGTAACAATTACGGTGGAGAACAAGACCGGCGGCGCAGGCGCGATTGGACACGCGGCTATCAAAAACGCCAAACCCGACGGCTATACCGTAGGCATGATAACTTTCGAGCTGAATTCACTGCCCCCTCAAGGGCTTATCGACTTTACCTACGCCGATTACGACCCGCTTATCCGGGTCAATTCCGACGCGGCAACCCTCACCGTTAAGGCTGACGCGCCGTACAACACCATCGCCGAATTCGTCGAATACTGCAAGCAGAATCCCAACGCGGTTTCTATCGGGAACTCCGCGCCCGGGTCGGTGTGGCACATCGGCGCGGGGCTTCTTGCCAATGAAACCGGCATACAGGTAAAACATATCGCCTTTGAAGGCGCAGGACCAGCAGTTACCGCCCTCGCGGGAGGTCACATTCAAGCGGTAACGGTCTCCCTCGCCGAAGTCAAAAGTCAGCTCGACGCGGGCAATGTCAAGTGCCTCGGACTTATGGACGCTAAACGCAGTGAACTTTATCCCGACATCCCCACGTTTACCGAGGAAGGCTATCCTATCGTCTATTCCACGTGGCGCGGGCTGGCTCTCCCCAAGGGGGTGAATCCTGAAATTCGTTCTATCCTTGTGGACGCCTTTACCAAAGCTGAAAATAACCCGGATTTTGTTGAAAAGGCTCGGAACATGAATCTCCAGCTCGCCTACCTGCCTCCCGACCAGTTCACGGAATTCCTCAAAGAAAACTATGATGCTGTCTCTAAAACCCTCAAAGAAACTCATCTGCTGGATGAGTAGGAAACAACCATGATGAAAACCGCGGATATGGTATGCGCGCTTATCGGAATGTTGTTTTCCGGCGGCGCATTTGCCATGACCTTATTTTTCAAGAAGTTCAAAAACGTGCCGGTGGGTCCGGAATTCTTTCCCCGGTGGCTCGCTATTGGACTCTTCATCTGTAGCGTAGCCCTTTTTGTGCAGGCTCTCAGACGGCCGGTCTCCGCCGATAAACCCGCGCCTTCTATAAGTCCCCGCAACAAAGGAATACAGCGGCTCCTTATCGGCATGGCGGTTATCCTGATATACGCCGTCACTTGGGAACTCGTAGGCTTTCCTATTACCACGCCTCTTGCGCTCTTCGGACTTATGTTCCTGCTGGGACTGCGCCGGTATCCGGTTATGATATGCTTTGCGCTGGGCGCGACGGCGGCTGTTTTCTGCGCGTTCAAGTTCCTGCTTGGCATTGATATGCCCCTAGGCGCGCTGGAAAACGTGGTATAGGAGATTCTATGGATATTCTGAACAGCATCGCGCCGGTATTTGCGCCGCTTAATCTTCTCTTGATTCTTCTCGGCGCGACCGGAGGCGTACTTATCGGCTCTATACCCGGGCTTACGTCTACGATGGGCATAGCTCTTCTCATTCCGTTCACCTACGGTATGTCTATTATTCCCTCGGTGGGTATGCTCCTCGGGGTTTTCTGCGGGGCGATGTACGGCGGCTCTATTGCGGCAATCCTGATTAAAACCCCGGGTACGCCGGCCGCGGCCGCGACTATTCTTGACGGGTATCCGATGGGACAGCGGGGCGAAGCGGGGCGCGCCCTCTCGATAGCCCTTTTTGCGTCATTCTGCGGCGGTATGATCGGCGCGCTTACCATGACGTTTCTCAGCCCGTTCATCTCGAAGCTGGCGTTACGTTTCGGTCCGGCGGAATTTTTCGCTCTCGCCTTTTTCGGACTTTCCGTTATCATTTCGATTTCCGGCAAAAGTCTTATTAAAGGCTTAATGAGCGCGTTTTTCGGACTGTTAATCGCCACGGTAGGCATGGACAAGGTATCCGCTTATCTGCGCTTTACTAAACTTCCGGGTTTCTATGAAGGCATCCCCTTTATTCCCGGACTTATCGGGCTATTTGCGGTTTCCGAAGTATTCGCCAACATTGAGAACATACTTAAAGGCGAAAAAATCAGCCCTAAGATTTCCGGCGTGCTTCCCGGACGGAAAGACTTGAAAGCCATCTGGCGGGCGATTCTTACCGGGGGCTTTTTCGGCGCATTTATCGGAGCCATACCCGGCGCGGGAGGCGACATTGCGGCGTTTGTTTCCTACTCTGAAGCGAAACGCACGAGCAAGCGTCCCGAAAAGTTCGGTACCGGCGTCCCTGAAGGCATAGCCGCGGCCGAGTCCGCCAACAACGGCTGTACCGGCGGCGCGATGATTCCGCTTTTATCCCTCGGGGTTCCGGGGGACTCGAATACGGCCGTGCTGATGGGCGCGTTCATCATGCAAGGCTTTCAGCCCGGTCCCATGATGTACGTCGAGCATCTGGACATCGTGTACGCGGTCTTTGCCTCCCTTGCCGCGGCGAATATCGCCATGCTTCTTGTGGGCATGGCCGGCATACGGTTTTTTACGAAAATCATTTCTCTTGAACGGAAGCTCCTCATACCGGCGATTCTCGTACTCTCTCTTGTAGGCTCTTACGCCATCAATCGGAATATGTTTGACGTATTCTTCGCGCTGGTCATGGGCTTGATAGGCTATCTGTTGCAGAAGTATGAATTCCCTCTAAGCCCTATTCTCCTTGCGCTTATTCTCGGTCCCATGAGCGAAAGCAACCTGCGCCGGTTTATGCAGATTGACGACGGCAAATTTTGGATGCTTTTTACTAAACCGATTTGCGTCATTTTTATCGCCCTCGCCGTTGCGTCGATGGTCTCGTCGGTGATACGAGCGCGGAAATCCGCGAAAACCGCCGCCTCTTGACGGCGCGCGATTTCCGTCAGGAGAATATCTGTGATAAAAACCGCTGTCCGCAGAATTACGGTATTTTTAACTTTAGCGGGAATTTTTTATTCATCTTCGGCGATGCGGTCTGCGTAGAAACTCCAGCCGGAGGCGGCTTGGTACGTCGCTTTACGCCCCGGAGGAACGATAATCCTGAAACCAGCGGGCGCGCCGGAAAAGACGCCTGAGTCTTCTCCGGCAGGTAGCGGCGGCGAATACCGCCCGCGCCCAAGTCCGGGAGGCGTTTCTCCGCGCAGTATCACTGTCCGCAGATTCGCGCAGTCCGCAAATGCGGCGTCCTCGATGTGAACGAGGCTTGCAGGCAGTTCCACCCGCTCCAGCGCGGAACAGCCCTGAAACCCGGCTGTTCCTATGGTTTCAAGCCGGGACGGAAAGCTTACGCTTTTCAGCGAAGGACTATTCTGAAAATTGCGATATCCAACCCGCGAAGCCGAAGCCGGCAGTATTACTGCGGTAAGTTTGTCCCGATCTGGTCGTCCCTCGGTGTTTTGAGCGGCGTTTCTGCCCCAGCCGATAGTCGCGCCGGTGCAGGCGTCCAAATCAAGACTCACGAAACGCCCCTGAAAGGTTCTAAACAGCGGTTCTAAGCCGTCTTCCGCGCCGTCCAGATTCCGCAGATCAACTCCTGCAAGCGCAACGCGCCACGGCGCAGACTGACTGTTCAGCGGCAGTTCCGCAAGCAGATCAGTCAGCTCCGCAAGACTTTCAGCGGTATACACAGTCTCATTCGCGAGGGATTCCTCGCGCCGGCTCTCTCCGCAGGATACAAACAGTATTCCGCACAGCAGACTTAGAACCGTCCAAAATTTCCGGCGCAATAGGTTATCCTTCACGATATTCGTTTCCTTTACGGCAGAGGGAAGTCCGTCGTACGTCCTAAGCCGTCGGCGCTGGCTATCTCGGTGGAGATTTCGCCGAAGCCCCCTTCCCGATGGAAAATGCCGGTCTGCACTTTGATAAAGTCGATATACGGCAGATCCGCCGCCGACCCGTCGGCAAGAATCGCGTGCT
>JAIRPH010000062.1 GCA_031257135.1 Spirochaetaceae bacterium | reverse complement strand
ATGTCAACGCTTGTTTCCGCTGAAAAAATTGTCGTACTGCGCCGGGGTGAAATTGTTCAAACCGGAACGCACCGCGAACTTATCGGCGAAGACGGGTATTACAAAGAACTGATGCTCATGCAATGAGAACACGGGCATTTTATCAATACCCGGAGCTTATCCTGCGGCTGTTCATTCAGAACCGTCTTGAAAAGGTAATACTACAAGCTCCGGAATTGATGATATTATCAAATTCTATTTTTTGCATTGCTATTAATAAGGTATTGGTAATAACCGCATTAAAAGACCAATTAACGCCATGATACCCGAAAGCGAATTTCGGTAATGCGTGAAAACCGAAATAGAATTCATTGTTTTTTACGCTTCCATTAATTCCCAATATACATAATATATTTAAGAAGAAATTATTTGATAATATCCAAATATATGAATATCCGGCGTTTGGTCCAAAGTATATGGTATGCTGATTATAGTTATTTTCATCCACATAGGCGTCATCTGAATATAACGCCGAATAGAATACGCCGCCGCCGAGGATAAAGCTGGCGTTAGAGATACGCTGTTTTCGATCAAGATTATAAATGCCGCGTAATGAATGTTCTTTATTAAAAAGGTATTCTCCTGAAATGCCGGACATAATTATTTTCAACCCTACTTCGCCGCCATATTCAGCGCCGTTTAAGGTAAATTGTTCAGTGTGAAACCCTTCATAATATTTTATAAGACCCTCAAAAAATAAAGCGTTTCTAAAAAAACAATTAAATCCAAAATCAAAAGAGTTAGATTTACTGACATTCTGATCATATAAAAAGGGTATATTAACCGAAAACCCAAAGGAAAAGTCCTTGTAACCAAAACCGATACCTAAGTCAAGCGGTCTGTTCGATGTTATTTTATTATTCGCTGAAATATCTTGGTCAAACTGCATGAAATTATATTTCAGCGTACCTTTAATGGTAAACATCGTATCAAATCGCAATACCGCTGATTCCTGCCCGATTCCGGGAAGCAACGTCGCGAGCGTCCATATAATCACCCAAAAATGCCCTTTCATATTTTCATTACCCCATCCAACGTAAGCGAACCGCCGCGCTTCCATTCACGTTAAACGATATATCTTTTTAAAATACTAATGTACTTTTTGAGAAAATACAAAAGAAATTCGGAGTCCTTTGAGAAAGTATGATAGGCGTTATCAGAAAAAAACGGCGGGTACGTCTCCGAATTGCCGGCGTCTACGGGGCAGATGACTAATCGGTAAAAATTAGTTATAGTGAACGTATATGAAGCGTGTATTCTTTTTTGCGTTTATTTTTTGCGGTTTTCTTTCGTTTGCGCCGGGACAGCCGAATCGGGAAAGACCTCCCGCAGAAGCCGAGGGCGTTAAGCCGGAATCTTTCGCGCCGTTTCCTCTGGGACCGCTGTTGGTGATGTCCCGGCAAAAAACGATTGTCTGGCGGCCGGATTGGGATTCGGCTATACCTCCTGACGGGTTCAGGGTTTCTCCGGGGACGGCGGATTCTATCGACCTAAGCGTCAGGGACCGGACATACCGAGTTCGATGGAATACCGACGGTTCGCCGGCGGAATTTCCGTTTTGGGGGCAGGGGCAATTCGTCCAAGTGGAAGCAACCTATGGTCCTTCCGGCGATATACAGGGGCTGGTCATAACCGGCTCTGCCGAAACCGGGCGGGTTGATTTTATCAAGGATAACATCGCCCGGATTACTCAAGGCGATGCCGTCTGTTTCGCCGCGGTACGCTGGGGACCTCTGGAGATTGCCGAAACGTGGTATGATTCGGAGGGAACCGCGTTGGCGGATTTCAGGTCCCGTATTTGCAACGCCGGCGGAGAGCCTCGTCTCCTCGGCGTTGCAAGCCGGTATGAAGAAAAAGAAGAAACCTATTATTACGATAGTTTCGGAAACATATCGGAAATCCGCAGTTCCGAAGGGGTATTTTCGGCGTTATATACCGGAGAACAACAGCCCCGGTATTGGACGCGGGGAGCGGAACATCATACCCTGCAATGGGACGCGCGGGGATTGGCGGTTCGCGTTTCCAGCGGAGAGACGCCGGAAACGCGGTATGAATATACGGTAGACCTTCACGGGAACTGGACGGAACGCCGGGAGATACGGATGATCTCGCAACAAGGGATGCTTGTCCCAAATCCGGGAGCGACGGTAAAGCGGACCATCGCGTACAAAAAAGGAGGATGATATGAGTCTGTCAGTCGATTGGCGGGATATAAAATACAACGAAACCTTTGAGCAGGAAGTCCGAGGCTTGGAACGCCGGAAAGCCTCAGACCCGAACTGTAGCATAGCGGATTTGGAAGGAGTGCTTCAGCATCTTTACCAGATGGACGGCGCGGATTGGATAGGCCGCGGAGAGGTACAAGATATTATCATGGCCGCAACCATAGCCGCTTATGAATACGTTATTGCCCAATGGAAGGCGTCCTAAGTTTCGCTGTCGAATACGGTTTTGCCGAGGGTTTGCGGATGTACTCGGTTCCGGTATTTCTGTAAGGCTTCTTTTTCCCGTTCAAGTTCCGTGAAGGCATAGACGGTTGTTCCTGAGTCGGTAAGGCTCACTTCCGGGACGGTATATGACCCCATTTCTTTGATTATCGTGTCTTGAGCTTTCGGCAGATTTTTAGGACGGCATATATCGGCTTCGGCGGTAATGTCTTCGGAAGCGACCGCTCCCGGGGCAGACCAGATGCGTCCGTAGCCGGCTTTTCTGAGGTTTTCCAGCTTGATCGCTTCGGCGCCTTTTTTTACCGCCTGATATCGGACCGCCGGAATGAGCCAGAACAAAACCGAAAAAATAACCGGAATTGCCCCGAGTCCGACCGTAATGAACGGAAGAGGATTGTCCGCAACGAGCTGGGCAAGAACATACGCGACATGATAGATATACGAAGCGGTTTTTTGCGTTTCCGCGGTGATTGCTCCGGTATTGAGGGCGTTAAACAGGAAATAAGAGCCGAACGCGAGATTGACCCCGTTGAGGAGGCAGAACCAAACGTTCATGCCTTTTGTATTGGAAGAAAAGACCGGAAGCCGTTTCAAAAGGGATGCGCCGCTGTAGGATCGGTCCCGGCGGTCTGCCCGGAGGAGCATATCGCTGAACTGATAGACCACGGTTCCGTCTTCGGTAGCTTCCGGGAGTCCGCCGAATTCGGCGCAGTACGCGGTAATTGCGGTTTCCGCGGCTTGGGGGGTTCGTCCGGTAAGGGTCATAAACTCAGGCAGAGAGATAACGCCCTGATTGGCTTGCAGATAGGCTAGAACGCTCTGTTTTTCTTTAGAAGTCCAGCCTTTATTGGGGTCTTCGTCGCCGAATACAAAGGAGAAGATCGCCTTGTAGAGCGGCTTTCCTTTGGGGCGGGGCGTGCGTTCTCCGTAATAGGTTTGATCCACGGCTTTAGTCAGTTCGGAGTAGAACCAAAGTCTGATAATAAGATCAAAAATAAATGAAGCGAAAAAAAGTCCGCCTCCGCCTTCGCGATGTTCGGAGCGGCTGTTTGAGTTTGAGCTTCCCGCTACGGAGATTAAGAGCGACGCTAAGGCGACCAGCATGAAGAGAACGAAATAGCCGACCAGCATCAGCATAATCCAGATTTTAAAGAGCGCGCTTCCGGCTATTTTTAAGCCTTTAAAGAGTTTTTCGCCGAATTTACGAAGACTTGCTCGGAATCCGCGGTATTTACTGGCAAAGCCCCGGGGGAATGAGTAGAGGATTTCTCCTGATTCGGTTACTTGGAGGCGGGCTGAGTATTCATCGGCCGCGAGGGGAACCAGTTCCTTAACGGTATGCAGGGGCAGTCCTGTTTTGGCGACTATATCCGCTACGGTTGCGCCGTTTTGCTGTTTTTTAAAGGCTTCAGCAACTTTTTGATAGGCTCCTCGGTCCTTTATATGGAATCCCATGACTACTCCTTTTCGTGTTTACGGTATTTTTCCGCATCAGAGCGTTCCAGAATTGATGCGATAGTAACGTTTTTGAAAAAATTATTTACCAGATTCGTTACGTCCGTCCAAACCCGGTGGCTGAGGCAGGCGGAGGTCCGGTCGCATTTGGTATGCTTATGGCAGGAGACGGCGTCTAGGTCTTCGCCGGCGGCGTCCAGTATTTCTTTTATGGTCAATTTATCCAAAGGCTGGGCGAAACAGAATCCTCCTCCCGGGCCTCTGACCGAAGAAACAATCCCCGCCTTGCGGAGCCTGAAGAATATTTGTTCCAAAAACACAGAAGAAATATGCTCTTGTTCCGATAAATGGTTGATGGATACCGGGAATCCGTCTTTACCCAACTGCGCTAACGCCAGGGATGCCCGGAGCGCGTAACGGCCTTTAGTAGTAATCCTCATAACCAGCCCCCTATCTTTATAATGGTTTATCGGGATAAAAAAAGCAAGTCTAAAACGCTAGTCAGGCGCGGCGGTTTTGGCTACTATTTCAGGATGATTAAGATTGCAGGATTCAAGACGGAATCGGCTGGTTTTATCCGCTATAACGAGCCGATGGCTTTGCATACGACTTTTAAGGTCGGCGGTCCCGCGGATGTATGGGTTCAGCCTGCGGGCGTGGAGTTTCCGGGCTATGCCGCGGAGCTTTTGAGGACTGCCGGCGAGGCGGGGGTTCCGGTATTCATTTTAGGCGGAGGGGCGAATATCGCGGTTTCCGACGCGGGGATTCGGGGGATTGTGCTGGATACCGGCGGCTGGACGGGGTATGAGGCGTCCGGCGAAGGGGAGCTGATCTTTCGGAGCGGCACGAGCGTCAACGCCGCGGCCGAGATCGCCGCTGAATTAGGGCTGACGGGGCTGGAATTTCTTGCGGGAATGCCCGGAACTATCGGCGGCGCGGTCTGGATGA
>JAIRPH010000046.1 GCA_031257135.1 Spirochaetaceae bacterium | reverse complement strand
TTTCATCATTACCTCCTTTGTGATATGCTTCCCGAAAAATGCGAGTATCGAATCTTCCGGGGTAGAAGCCTTTATTGAGATATTCACCCGGCATCCGGGGGATGTTTCTGATATTTAGGAGAGTTCTCCCATACTTCGGGAGACTTCTCCCGATGTTCGGGAGACTGTTCCCATACTTCGGGAGAGTTCTCCCATACTTCGGGAGACTGTTCCCGGTCTTCGGGAGAGTTCTCCCGGTCTTCGGGAGACTGTTCCCGGTCTTCGGGAGACTGTTCCCGGTCTTCGGGAGAGTTCTCCCATACTTCGGGAGACTGTTCCTAGACTTCGGGAGACTGTTCCCGCCTTTCGGGGGAATGTTTTTGAGCGTAATTTGAGAGAAAAAAGCGGGAAAAAGAGTGTTTTTAGGCGTTAGGTAATTGACAAAGATAAGTATTCGCGGTAAAAGTTTCGTGTAAGGGGCGAAGTCCGCCCTAATGTCCGCGGCGCAGAGCCTGCCGAGTTTTTCAGATTGATTATGCCGATGTTACAAACACTCATTGGGGAATAGTATATCGAGATTAGGTTAATCGGGTCAAGCAGTCCGCGTCTTTTCCCGCAAAAATACCCGAAAAACCGCCTGTTATGCGCTCAGATTTTTAAATGCTCTTGCCCTGAAGGACTGTCCAGCTACCGCCGAGGTAATAGCCGATTGTCAGCCGCCGCGGGATTTAACTTCGCCCGGAGAAAATCCCGTGCTTTTTCTGAAAATTTTGCCGAAGTAGTTTGGGTCTTGATAGCCCACTGCGAACGCGACTTGTTTGACGCTCATTCGGGATTCCTGAAGCAGTTTCTCGGCTTTGGCGATTCGGAGGTCGGTGATGTAGTCGATAAACGTCGTTTTCAGATGTTCTCCAAAGAGACGGCTCAGATAAGCCGGAGAAACTTGAGCGGCTTCCGCCGCCGAACCTAACTGAGGCGCTTCAGCGTAATGCTCATGGAGATACTCAATCGCCTTCACCAGAGGCAGAGGAAAACTACCTGACCGGCGAAGCCGGGCAAGCCGAGCGAGATCGTCAAAGCGTTCAGAAGCCCACCGTTCCCAAACAGAAATATCCTCAAGAGGCAGAATTTCCTCCATAGGATTAAAAAGAGGACTTTCTTCAGGATGATTGCCGTAACAGCCGGTAATATCGTCCAGCAAAAACATGAAAAGCGACGCCATCTTCGCCTTTGCCGCGTCAAAAGAATAAGCGGCAAACACATCTCGCCAAAAAACAGTAAAGAGTTTTTTCACTTCCTCATGCTCTCCGACGCCGATCTGCCGGCGAAGCTGGATGATCCGCAGACGTTCCCGGCGAAGAACATCCGTATCCAGCCGTTTCTGCTGGAGGTCTGTCAAAGCCTCCCGAAAAGACCGGTATAGTTCCGTTCCCCGGTAGACTCCGCCGATTCCATACCGGCATTCCTGCTCAAGCCCTGCTTCCTCAAGGATTTTTTGAAGCTGGGCTTCAAGTTTATCCCGGCTCAGGTCTTCGGAAATCAGAAACAAGCCCTGATTCAGCAGGATGTCATACCGGCAATGATGCCGATATGACAGCTTCTCGGCAATTTCCGCGCCGTATTTTTCAGGCTCTTCCTGAAATTCCAGCATACACAAAACGGCTTTGTCCGAAGGCAGTCCGCACTGCTCCCGATGCTTTTCCCAAGCGTCGTCGCTTATCGGCTCCCGGACGGTCTCCCGCAGGAACCGCCTGAGCGCGGACGTCTCGTCCAACAATTCCTGAACCTGCGGCGTCAAATGGTCCCGAACATCCTCCAACGCGGAAAAAAACGTTTTTTTAGACACCGGCTTCACCAGATACGCGAATACGCCCAGCGGTATCGCGCGCTGGGCAAGATCAAAGCGTTCATACGCGGTTGACAAAATAAACGCGGTGGCGGGAAACTTTTTATGAACTTCTCCAATTACCTGCAAGCCGTCCATGCCGGGGATGTTGATGTCCATAAACACCACGTCCGGCTTAGTTTCGTAGATGAGCTTCAGAGCTTCATAGCCGGATCGAGCCTTCCCAGCAAGGCTGAAGCCGGGCGCGGCGTTTTCCAGCATGAAAGCGTAGCTGTCTAAAACCGGCTCCTCATCGTCCACGATCAATACGCGATACACCGCTTTCTCCTGTTATTTGGAAAAACTCGAATAAAAGCTCTCTTGCCGTATGATAAGCCCGTCCTGCATCGTAATGGAAAGCCCTTCCCGGGACATGAGGAACTTCAAAGCCTTCGCGCCGCGGTATTGCTCGTAGATGGTGTCTAACATATCGTCGGAATGACGGGGATTATAATGAAAAGGCGCTAAATACCGGACTTTTGCGCGCGTCCCGTTTTCCACCGCCATGCCGAACGTGGAATGACCGAACCCTTGAACCGGATTGGCGTCATTCAGATATTCCTCTTCCGTATATTGAGCGTCATGAATCATAAGGTCCGTATGCTCGGCGAACTTAATTACCCGCACGTCTCCTCCGATGTGGCTCTCAATGTCCCAAATGCAGGCAACCGTCGTATTATCTTCAGGGTCTCTGATTTTATAATAGAGAACCCCCTGTTGCGGATGAGACGGAGCATAAGCCTGCATGACATATACCTCAAACAGCGGGTCCGGATTCTTTAGGGAACGGAAAATCGGAGACCCGTCTTGACCAATATAAAACTGCTGACCGTCAGTCAGCACCCCATGCTTTCGTATCGACTTTAAGTCCTTATATTCAATGGGAAACGTAGGAGGAATCATCTTCCCTTTCAATACGGCTCCCACATTTTTCTGCAACGTTTCCATCCCCAAAATATGAATCGTACAAAAAGGAAAGAAATTCGGCACGAAAAAATTAAATCCCTCGGTATGATCAGGATGCAGATGAGTAAACAAAATGGTAAAGGTCTTTGAATACTCGCCGGACATGAGTTTGCCCGCCATAGCGTACCCTAATTTTATCAATCCCGTTCCCGCGTCAATGATAATCGGGACCCGCAATCCTGCTTTGTTCGTCTTGACCACTTCCACACACGACGTATTGCCGCCGTAAGCGGACATTTGAGCGTCAGGAACAGGATGAGACCCCCGAACTCCGTGAAAATTGACGGTCAGCATATCTCGCCTCCTTGCGTCACAACCGGCATCCTACTCGAACCCCAAAGCCTGTAATAAAAGGATAGCCCGCTTTGAGATAGGGTTCTATAAAATAATCTCTCCAGTAGGAATAAAACCGGCATCCTCCGGTAATTCCCGCCAATATCCTCGGTTCAGAGTTGGAATTTTCCAAAAGCAGGCTTATACCGAGGTCTCCTTGAACAAAGAGCGCGTGCTTCGCAGAGCCGAAGCTCAAAAAATACCAGCGTCCGAATACTTCCGCTTCTATAATGGTCTTACCGATAAAATCATCGCTTCCGGCGATGATAATCCCATTAACGATGTATTTGAACCATTGAAACTCAATGCTGAAAGAACGCCCTAACGCAAGAGTATCGAAAGCGCTCAGATTCCCTTCGAGGCTGAGACCGAACCGTAGCGTATTTTCTTCAGCGTGCAGTTCTGTTAAAGCCGCTAACAACAAAAACGGTGCGAGCAATTTTTCTATACGGCTGAAAAATATTTTATACGCCATATCTTATTATAAACTATAACGCTCTTTCTAAACAAGAGAAGAAAACGCCCGCCTCGCGTCCGCTTTCGCGTTCAGGCGGGGAATCGCGTTTTTTTTCAGAGAAGGGCGTATTGAAGAACCTTATGAAAGAAGGTATACTCTTTCCATAATAACCTGACGGAGGTTTAGTATGGATAAAGAACGGTTAGCTTTCTTGAAAGCTAAGGCTCTGGAAATCCGCAAAATGACGATTGAGGAAATCGGCGCCCTAGGGACCGGACATATCGGCGGGGCTATGTCCATTGCCGACCTGCTCGCGCTCTTGTATTTCCACCGGATGCGGATAGACCCGCAACAGCCGAGAATGGCGGATCGGGACCAGCTCGTCGTCTCTAAGGGACACTCAGGACCGGCGGTCTACGCCGCCTTAGCCCTCAAGGGCTACTTTCCGAAAGAATGGCTTTTAACCCTGAATCAGGGGGGAACCAAACTGCCGAGCCACTGCGACCGAAACCTCACTCCGGGCATCGATATGACCACCGGCTCTCTGGGACAGGGCTTTTCCGCGGCTTTAGGCATCGCTCTGGGACTGCGGATGGATAAACGGGACGCCAAGGTCTACACAATTATCGGAGACGGCGAATCCAACGAGGGTCAAATCTGGGAAGCCGCGCTCTTTGCGGGATTTCAGGGCTTGTCCAATCTTATCGCCTTTACGGATTACAACAAACAACAGCTCGACGGTTATGTCAAAGACATCCTGAACCTCGAAGACCTTTCAGCGAAATGGAACGCTTTCGGCTGGTATACTCAGCGGGTTGACGGACATGATATTGCCGCGCTGGACGACGCGGTCGGAAACGCCCTCGCGCAGGGCAAAAAGCCCTCCATGATCATCATGGACACCATCAAAGGACGAGGCTGTTCCTTTGCCGAAGGGATTCAGAATAATCACAGCATGGCTTTTAACCTCGAAAAAGCGAAGGAAGCGATTGCCGCGCTGGAGGCTTCGGCTTAATATCACAAGGAGCAATCATGGAAACCAAAGAAATGCGCGCGGCTTATGTGGAAACCATAGTCGCCTTAGGCGAAAAAAATCCGAATATCGTGGTTTTGGAAGCCGACTTGATGAGTTGTACCGGAACGGCGGTCTTCAAAAAAGCCTACCCTGACCGGTTTATCAACGTGGGCATCGCGGAAGCCAACATGATAGGCATTGCCGCGGGGCTTTCCACCCTGGGCAAGATACCCTTTGCCGCCAGCTTCGGCAGTTTTTCGGGACGGCGAGTGTACGATCAGTTTTTCCTGTCCGCAAATTACGCGAGGCTTAACGTCAAGCTCATCGGCACTGATCCGGGCGTTACCGCGGCTTACAACGGCGGGACCCATATGCCGTTTGAGGATTTAGCGTTGATGCGGGCGATTCCGAAGCTCACGATAATAGAGCCGTCGGACCCGGTTTCCTGCGCGGCTCTGGTGAAGGCTTCCGCCGAAACCTACGGGTGCGTGTACATCAGGATTCCCCGAAAGGCGGTTCCGTACCTGTATCCCCCAGAAGAGTCCTTCCAGTTCGGAAAAGCGAAGCTTTTAAAACCCGGAAAAGACGCCTGCATCATCGCTTTGGGAAGCCTCATGGTCAATCAGGCTTTGAAAGCCCGGGAAATCTTAGCCGGCCAGGGCGTTGACGCGGGCGTGCTGGATATTCTGACCTTGAAGCCCATTGACCGGAACGCGGTTATCGAGCAGGCGTCGAAGGTTCGATGCGTGGCGAGCGCGGAGAATCATCAAATCAACGGCGCCTTAGGTAGCGCGATTGCGGAAATCCTTGCGGAAGAAGGCTTTAAAGGCAAGTTCGCCCGGATCGGCATCAGGGACGAGTTCGGCGAGGTAGGAACCCAAGATTACCTGACCAAACGCTTCGGCCTTGACGCCGAAACCCTCGCGGACCAAGTCAAAAAACTGCTGTAACCCGAAAGTCCGGAGCCGCTTTCCCTCAAAAGGCGGCTCCCCGGTTGTGTAAGGAAAGCATTGACAAATATAAAGATTAGAAGTATATTAGATATATCTCAATTATTAGATATATCTCAATTATTAAATATATCTCAATAAGGAGTATTTATTTATGAAGGTTTTATTGCTAAATGGAAGTTCAAGGAACAACGGTTGCACATTTACCGCATTACATGAAGTGTCTCGCGCCTTACATGACGAAAATATTGAAACGGAAATCGTTTTTATAGGCAATCAGCCTCTGAGCGATTGCATCGCCTGTAGAAAATGCAGGGAAACAGGCAAATGTATTATTAATGACATTGTTAATGAGCTGGCTGAAAAAGCTGAAAACTCTGATGGTTTTGTTTTCGGTTCGCCGGTATATTTTTCTCATCCCTCGGCGCGGTTATTGGCGGTAATGGATCGTTTGTTTTATTCCGCCGGACGTTATTTTGCCTTTAAGCCTGCGGCGGCTGTATTAAGCGCGCGGAGGGCGGGTACAACGGCGTCATTTGATGTAATAAACAAGTATTTTTCAATTACATCCATGCCGATTGTTTCCGCTACCTATTGGAACCATGTATA
>JAIRPH010000177.1 GCA_031257135.1 Spirochaetaceae bacterium | reverse complement strand
GCGTGGCGCGTGGCGCGTGGCGCAAATGGCGTACAGGCGGGAAGGCGAGGTCTGCCCTCATGGGAAGAGCCTTTGCTGAAGGACTTATCTTACGCATAAGGAGAGTATAGCAAGTTTCCAAAAAAACCGCAAGAGGTGAGGCGATAATTCCAGCGGAATTTTCTAGCTTTCAGCATGGAGGCGGTTCCGCGGACGCCGCGCCCTCTTTGACGCCGCTTCCCGTAAGCCGCTCTGCTAAATCAACTTGCCGGCATTCCCAGCTTTTCCAGGGTAGCCTTAGCTTTCCGGGCGAGACTGCCGTTTTTGTCATCAAGCAACAGCCGTATCTCCGGCGCAAGAGTCCGAAATTCATTGGTAAGCGTCATGTCTAAAGCATAAGATTTTTCAATCACGCCGCCGGTATTCAAAAACCGGCGCGCGAGGTCTTCAACTTTTCCAGTCTTTGCCGCGCTTACCGCTTTGAGAAACCCGCTATATAAAGCCTTCTGGTTCCGTTTTTGAGCGTCCTCCATTTCGGCGATAACCCGTTCCGCATACATACCCGCATCGTTGCTGATGAGCATTTCAGCGGAAAGCATCCGAACCCGATCCGAAATCTTACGGTTCGAGAAAAGGTCGTCCAAAACAGCTTTACTGTCGGCGTTGTTTATAGCGCCCAAGGCTTTGATGGCCTCGTCTTTTACCGTAGGGACTTCGTCGTACTCGGCGCGATACCGCAGATAGGGAACCGCGGCGGCTAATTGCCGTTCTCCCGAGGCTTTCGACGCGGCGATGCGGGTCCGATAATAGGAATCCCGGAAACTCTCCAGAATAGCGTCGTCCACCGCTTTGCCGGAAAAAGGACCTAACGCGGCAACCGCGGAAGACCGCAAATTCGGGTCTTCCGCGGACAAGGTTCCAAGAATCGGGTTAAGCCCTGTTTCATCCCCGATTTTCGATAGAGCTTCTACCGCGGCCGTCCGTACAGCCGGACGTTCGTCAGGATTTCCCGCAATATCGGAGAGCAGTTCAATCCCCGCTTTAGAGCCGGTTTCTCCGATGGCAATAACGATTTCCCGGCGGTTCTGATCGGGAGGATTCCGATTGGAAAAAAAATCAATCAGATAATCCGCGGTTTGATCGCTGGCGGCGTTTCCTTTCGCCGCTCTGCCCAGGGCGCGAAACGCGGCGTCCATATACCGTTCTTCGTTAGCGTCAAGCAGAGCTTCCAGATGAGGCACCGCTTCAACCGCGTTGACCTTCCCCAGATAATTAATCGCCGCCAATACCGTGGGATGAGCCTCATCGTCCCGCTCTTCAATAGCCCGAAGCGCGCGATCTTCAAGACCGCTCTTAGTCCTATCCGCAAAAAATCCCAATAAACCGGTAAGGATATTCTGATTCCGGGTGTTTTGAGATACGGCAATGAGTTCCGCCTCAAGATTTTTATCCATAAGCTCGGCGTTTTCGCCTTTTAAGGTCTGAATGAGCGCGGCAATCTCCGTTTCCGTGCCGTACCGCACCGTATCCATGCGCTTATCTTCCTCGGATTTCGCGGAACCGATTTCCACTCCGAACAAGAATCCGTGCAGATTAAAAAGAGAGAAAAATACCAAAACCGCATGAACCTGTTTCATAGGACGATCTCCTTCTTGTTTTCCGTATACCGTTGTAAAAAGGCTTTTTTAAAAGCCGTAAACCGGTGTTCCTGTATAGCCAGCCGGGATTCTCGTACCAAATCATGCAAAAAGTAGAGATTGTGATAACTTGACAGCATTGAGCAGAGTATCTCCTGAGTCTTAAAAAGATGCCTCATATAAGCCCTGCTGTAATTCCGGCAGACCTTACAGCCGCACTCTTCATCTATCGGCGCAAAATCAAGGCGATGTTCGCTTTTTTTTAAGGCAATCCCTCCCCGCCGAGTAAACACGTGACCGATCCTGCCGGTTCTGGTAGGCAGAACGCAGTCGAACATATCGACGCCTTCTTCGATTGCAGAAAGAATGTATTCCGGCGTGCCGATGCCCATAACGTACCGAGGCTTTTCCCGCGGCAAAAGAGACGCGGTATAGGCAAGATACTCGGCGAATACCTCGTAAGGCTCTCCCACAGACAGCCCGCCGACGGCAATCCCCGGAGTATCCGCCTGAACAGCCAGTTCCGCGCTTTTCCGCCGAAGGTCCTTGTAAAAATTGCCCTGAACAATGGCAAATAACGCGCCCCCGTATCCGTCAGAAACCTTTTCCGTCCACGTTTTCTTCGCCCGCTCAAGCCAGCGGGCGGTAATATCGAGAGCTTCCGACGCTTTTTTGTATTCCGTTTCCCAAGGACTGCATACGTCAAGTTGCATTTGGATGTCGCTGTTCAGGATGGTCTGAATTTCCACGGCTTTTTCCGGGGTGAGGATGTGGCTGGACCCGTCGATATGAGACCGGAAGGCCGCGCCCTCGTCCCGAATCTTTCTAAAGGACGCTAAGGAAAAAATCTGAAATCCCCCGGAGTCGGTGAGGATGTTGCCGCTCCAGTTCATAAACCGGTGAAGTCCCCCGGCTTGGGCTATTACGTCGGTTCCGGGACGCAAATACAGATGATAGGTATTCGAGAGGATAATCTCAAAGCCGATTTCGGTCAAATCCTCCGGGGCGAGGGCTTTCACCGTACCGTTGGTGCCTACCGGCATGAATACCGGCGTAGATACCGTTCCATGAGGCAGAGATAAGAGTCCGCTTCGGGCTTTATCTGAGGCATCATGCAGAGTAAAAAAAGGTTTGTCCATAGCTTTCTACGGTTTCGGCGTCTCCCAAGGCAGTACCAGCCGAAATCCCAGATAATTGTCCCGGGCGAACGGACTGCTTCCGCACCGATACGCGGTCCGCAGGTATCGCGCGCCTCCGCCCCAGCTTCCGCCCCGGATGACGCGGTTCGTGCCGGTACTGGGTCCGCTGGGGTTATCGGTCCGCCGAGTGTCGTACTGGCTGTACCAATCCCAACACCATTCCCATACATTTCCGTGCATATCGTATAAGCCCCAGGGATTCGGCGGAAAACTGCCGACAAGCGTCGTTTTCTCCCGATAGGTTCCTTTGGGACAATCGTTGTACGGATAAGTTCCGTCGTAATTCGCCTGATCCGTCGTAATGGCGGTTCCCGTATTAAAGGGCGTCGCCGTTTGCGCCCGGCACGCGTACTCCCATTCCGCCTCTGTGGGGAGGCGGTAGCCGCTACTGGTACGATTCCACCGTATAAGCTCTCCTTTTATCGTATAGGCGGGGATCAGTCCTTCTTTAACGCTTCGGGCGTTGCAGTACGTTATCGCGTCAAACCAATTTACGTTTTCTACCGGCAGTTTTGAACCTTTGAAATGACTCGGATTCATTTCGCTATAATTTTCATATTCCTGCTGGGTAACTTCATATACGCCCATATAGAAAGAGCTTACCGTTACTTCGTGGGGGACTTCGTTTTCGATTCGTTCCGGTTCTATTTCGGGGCTTCCCATCACGAAATTTCCCCCTTCTATTTTGACGAATCCTATATGCGCCGGATCATCCGCCGTCCGAGGAGGCTCCGAAACCGCGCTGATATGTACCGATTCTGGCTTAGAAACCTCCGGTTCCGGAGGCGGGGCTGAAGGCTCCGGCGTGGCGGGCTTCAAGTCCGCATAGTGTTTAGCCGCTTCCTTAAACCAATGAATCGCCGCGGGATACCGCCGCAGTTTTTCAAACAAACTTCCTAACGCGTACTGCGCGTGATAATCTCCTGACTGCGCGGTATGTTCCAACTCGGCAAGAGTCGTCTCATTCGTTGCTTTTTGATCCGCAATGACGCTCTCTAAGAGGGCTATGGTTTGTACGGCCTCATCCTGAGTAAGCATATACTCATCCTGTAATTGCCGTATCAAATTATGCTTAATAGGCTCCGGTTCCTTAGCGGCAAAGAGTTCATGGTAACAGCCCAGCTCAAGACTATGAAGAAACGTACGGATTTCCTTTTTGAACCCTCCTTTCGCATAGGCGTATAATAAAATCTTACAACGATTGCTGTTTTCAAGAACGGCGATCCCTTGTTCGTCGATGATCTGCTGTACCAATTCTTTAAATTCCATAGCGGTTATCCTTTTATTAAGTCTACCACATCTGGCGAATATCAGCAAGTTTTAGCTGAAAAAATGCAAGCCTTAGCGGAAAGGTTTTCCATATACGTCGAGTTCGCCTGTGACAAATGAAACCGGCTCAGTTCCGCCCCGGGGGATAAGGAGGAGTTCCCCGAGAGTCCCGACGCCGTGAAGAACGCCGTAAACCGACGCCGCCGAATCAGCCCCTCCCGGAATAAACCGAACCGGCTGATTCCGCAGATAGAGCCGTTCCAACAGACGCCGCCGCCACTGATCCTCTACAGGGTCTGCGAGAATCTCAAAAAAACGGACGAGAATCTTTTCTAAAAGAGGAAATCTATCTTCCGTAGAAAAAACTTTTTCGCACGCTAAGGCGAGACTTACGGCTTTATTCCGTAAATCTTCCGGGAATTCCCTCTGTCCGAGGTTCACCCCAATCCCGATATACACGGTCTTTCCGTCCCCTTCCGCGAGAATCCCCACGGCTTTCCGTCCGCCCAGCATAATATCGTTAGGCCACTTGACCTGCGGAGTTTCCTCAAACGCCGGCTCTCGGGAGCGCAGGAAATCTTCGACAGCTAAGGAAACTGCCAGCCCAGCCTTGAGGGGCAGAGCCGTCGGGATTGCAGTGTAATCATAGCGCAGTAATATCGTGAAAAACAGGTTTTCTCCCCGCTGAGACTGCCAAGACCGGCCGATTCTGCCTCTGCCCGCGGTCTGAAAATCCGCGGTTATCACCGTCCCATGAGGTTTACCCTCGAACGCCAGCGCGCGGGCGGCGTCCATCGTGCTTGAGAGCGTTTCCGCATGAAATACCGGCGCGGCGAAAGGATTCGCAAGGACAAGCGTTTTCATAATATAAAAATATAGCATATCCTATTAAAAAATTATGTTCAATAGAGGCTAAATCTTTCTCAGCGATTCTCATTTTAAAATCTTTACAGAAAATGCTCTTAAAAGCGCGCGCCGCAGATAGAGATACAATCGACGTTATGAAACCGCCCGGTATCTGGAAAACGGTTTAATATACCATGATATAGATTGAGTTATCGCGTTTTACCGTGATCTCCGCTCTGAAATCAATCCCGTCCAGCGATTGTATAGCAAACCAACGAAATTTATTAAGATGTCTATTATGCGGGGAGTGGATAGTATCTGTGAACGTTGTCCTTTGCAGTAATACTGAACCAATAATTTTCCACTCTTTACTCTTTTCGTCATATCCATAACACGCAAAAGAAATCATTGCTTGCGGGATACTGTTGTTTATTTTGATATAGTCCTCATATCCTTTTCCGTTGTTATACTGTTCTATATCAAACACGATTACTTTTCCATCAGCCCCGGGCAGATAAAATTCCGGCGGGGTTGTTGTAACCGTAGTTGAAGCGCACCCTAATAGCGTTGCTATTAGGCATACGGCAAAGGCTGGTATTATTTTTTCTACTTGATACGCCATATTTTGTATATATAATATTTTTATATACTTGTCAATAAAAAAGAGATTATCTTTCAATGCGTCTAAATCGGGTTTTGGTCTTATGGACGGCGGATGTCCGTGAGGCGACGCTCGGTTTTTAACCCGCTGGCCCGGGCTTGCGGCGGTTTCGTTTTTATCCTATACTGAACGTATGAAAAAAGCCGGGATTATTTTGGCTTTGGCGGTAGCGGGTATCGCCGGGATTATTATGCTGGGACCTCTGTACGTCATCGACGAGGGCGAGC